>NZ_JBQLZL010000061.1:66170-76280 GCF_052168255.1 Almyronema sp.
CTTAAAAAGGGGGACTTTTGAATGATTTAGATCCCCCGCCGATTTCCCCTTTTTTAAGGAGTAGGGGGGATTGATGAGTACCTAAAATTACAACCATTGGCTTTTCAAACACCCGCTTAACGAGTAGCTGATGAGTGAGGTCTGGAAATTTTGGTGCTTGTCAGTGAGGGGGGTGCCTCTGAGGGCGGCCTATTCAGCGCTTGAGTTTGAGCATCGGCTTCAATCACATTTTCTAAGTGGCGCTGTAGGGCTAAAAACTGAGCAGCATAGCGATCGCGAAAGGGGGCTGCTGAAATATCTACGGTTTCAATGATGCGACCCGGTTTATCGCCAATAACAATCAGCTTTTGACCCAGCAAGATGGCTTCTTCGACGTTGTGAGTAACCAGTACCATTGTCGTAGCGGTATCTGCCCAAATAGTCGCCAAAAAAGCTTGAAGGCGTCGCCGTAGCTGAACATCTAAAGCCGAAAACGGTTCATCTAATAGCAGCACGTCTGGCTGAACGGCAATCGAGCGGGCGATCGATACCCGTTGTTTCATGCCGCCTGAAAGCTGCTGGGGATAGAGTTTGCGAGCTGGGAAAAGACCCACCTGCTCAAGCACCTCTCGCACCTGAACCTGATACTGGTGAGGCTTTTTGCCTCTGACCTTAAAGCCAAAGCCAATATTTTGCTCTACCGTGAGCCAAGGATAGAGAGTGTTTTCCTGAAAGACTAAGCCAATTTTAGGCGTAATTGCTTTGAGCGGCACCCCGTGAAACAATACCTGTCCGTGGGTTGGGGCAATAAAGCCACCTAAAAGCTTGAGCAACGTTGATTTACCGCCACCTGACTGCCCTAAAATCGTGACGAAATCTCCTGGCGCTACGTCTAGATTGACATCAGCCAGGATAGGAACGCTGGGCGAACTGCCGGAAAACCGTTTTGTCAGCGCTTGACAAGCCAGAATGGGAGCCGCTGCTAGGGGAGAAGCGGGGCGATCGCGCGTTGCCATAGCTCAAACCTGCCACCAGAAAAATTTCTTTTGAATGTATAAGAGCAAGCGATCGACGGCAAAACCGGTCAGACCAATGATGCAAATCCCTAGCAAGATCAAATCGCTGTTAAAGAGATTGCGGCCTGTCATCACTACGGTACCTAATCCATCCCGCAAGCCTGTCATCTCTGCGGCCAAAACCGCCATCCAAGCGGCAATAAAGTTGAGTCGCAAGAGGGTAAAAACGCCCGGTAACACTGCCGGAATAATCACCCAGCGCCAGCGATTAAAGCGTCCGCCGCCTAAATTTTGAGCCGTCATTAACAAATTTTCGGGAATTCGCTTGATTTCGGCTACTGTGGCAATCGTTAGGGTAAAGAACACCCCCATAAATACTATAAAAATAGCGGTTAAATTACTCACCCCAAATACCACTAAAGCCAGCGGTACCCAAGCGATTGGGGCAATCGGAGCTATCAACCCCAAGAGGGGCAAAATGAACAGCTCTGACCACTGCGAAAGACTGATCAAAAGGCCACAAACAATAGACCCGATAAAAGCCGCTGTCATCCCCAGCAATACCCGGATCAAAGTAACGATCACGGACTGGTAAATAGAAGCTGACTGAGCGCCTAAGCCCACCTTAAAATCATTTTCAAACAAGACAGGCAAAAACTGAGACGGTGGCGGCAGCACCTGAGTAATGGGATTTGCCGGATTGTGACCGATTCCCTCCCACAGGCCGATGAATCCGGCACAAGAGATAACCCCACAGGCGATCGCCAGGATTGAAGGTTGCCACGCTTGCTGATCGGGGGGCTTAGCCATTTACTGCTCTAATCCCTGGACAATAGCGGTATCGAAAATAGCTGTCGCTGGTACATCTGCTTCAATATATTGCAGCTCTACCATTTTATCGACCACCGTTTGAACGGCGGCTAAATCGGGGGTAAAGCTAATAGGGGCTGGTTGAGTTTGAAAGGCCGTTAACAAGACCTCGTCTTCAACGCGGTAGTAGTTGCCATTGCTCAACCAGGCGATCGCTGCTTCTGGATCGGTGTTGATGATTTCAGCGGCACATTGCAACCCTTTGAGATAAGCTTCTACCACTTCTGGTCGCTCACTCAGCGTTTGCTCTAACACGCTTACCACCGTATTAGGCGTCGTAGGTGACCACACCTCGGCGTTATCGGTTAAAACGGTGGCTTTGTTCTGGCTAACAAACTGAGTAGTGTAGGGTTTAATATGGCTTAAAATGTCTACTTCGCCAATGCGAAAGGCATCTACCATAGCTAACAAATCGTCAAAGTAAACCATTTCAAATGCCTCTGGTGAAATGCCTGCCGCTGCAAAGGCATCTACCAAAATTAGCTCTAAAGTATCTCCTCGTAAGGTGGCAATTTTTAAAGTAACTTCTGGATTAGCCGAGACAAAATCAGCCAATTCGGCAACAGACTCAACTCCATATTCATTACTAATAATGACCTGCATAACTCCCCAGCCACCAGCGGCTGAAATGGTCTTAATCGGTACACCACTATTGGCCGCAAAAAACGGTAGCGTAAAGGGGTTAGTGCTAAAGTCAATTTGCCCGCCCGCTAAGGCGGCATTGTTATCACCTGGATTGGTGAAAAAGACTGTTTCTACTGCTAAGCCGTTTTCGGCAAAACAGCCCGATTCTACACCGACAAATAAAGGAGCCATGTCTAGGGCTACTAAGTGCCCCGCCTTAACGGGAATTAGCTCTGCTGTCGCTGGCGATTCTGCATCAGCAGGCGTTTCAGCAGTTTCGGAGGGGGCACAGGCAACCCACAACCATCCACTAGCAGACAGAACTAACAGTCGTTTGAGCAGTTGGCACGGGGCGACCATGACAGTGACCTCAACGGCGAATCAATGGCGAACACAGTCTTGCGAACTCGAATCAGGGAACCTACTGACATGAGGTTAAATGACTCAATCAGCACATACTGTAGCTGTGGTCACACCTTCAGCAAAAAGAAAATTAATAATGTTGCCAAATCAGCAAAAAATTAAGATTTAGTTGCGGATTGCTTAACCAGGCACCCAGGCAAAGCGACCTGCGGCTGATTTAAGCAAGGCTAACAGGCGTCGCCTGATAAAGCTGAGCAGAGTGGCCAACCCAGCCCAGTACGCCGCCTTCAGATTGGAGAATGTGAATAGTGGCGTTGTGATCGTGGGGGGTAAAGGCGGCGCAGCAATCTTCGAGTAGGAGGCAGTAATAGCCCAAATCGCTGGCGTGGCGATAGGTGGCTAACACACAGCACTCGGTTGTTACCCCAGCGATGAGCAGGTGGGTAATTTGGGCTGCCTGCAAGGCTTGGTCAAGTGCGGTTTGGACAAAGCAAGAGTGGGCGGGTTTGTCTAATTGCCACTCTGTAGGTAGCGGTTGGAGTTCGTCGATGATGCGGGTTCCGGCTTCACCCTGCACTAAAAACCGTCCCATCTTGCCTAGCTGACCAATCGGGGAACCGGCGTTGGCGTAGCGAGTTTGTTTGCTAGGGGAGAGATCACCTAAATCGGGGGCATGGCTTTCACGGGTAAAAATGACTTTAACCCCGGTTTGCCTTGCCCAGCTTAGCAACGTTTGAATGGCCGGAATGATGGCGCGAATTTGGCTCAGATCTAGGTCTAACGCGCTGCCATTGAACCCATCGGGATGACAAAAATCATTTTGCATGTCAATGATGAGCACAGCCGTTTGATTGAGGGGAAGTTCAAACGGATGGGTGTACGTTTTGACTAAAACCATAAACGCCTCAATTGAGCTAGATGAACTGTATCTTTTTAAACTCAAGGCTGCAACTCTAATTTTGATCAATTTTGAGTTTCAAGCATAAGCCTGATAGAATCACCTCTAATTCATTTTTTGCTAATACGATGAAGTGGGATGAATCGTTTAGGTGTTAATTCTTTAGAGTTGGCAGATGAGGTATTTTTGAGCTTATGACAACTCATCATCACCGTCCGGAAGCAGAAATTGCGCTGCGCGTTAAAGCGATTGAATCTTTGCTGATTGAGAAAGGCATTGTTGACCCGGCTGCGCTAGAGGCCATCATTGAACACTATGAACATCAGGTTGGGCCTCACATTGGAGCCAGGATTGTGGCTAAAGCGTGGGTTGACTCGGCGTTTAAGCAGCGTTTGCTAGCCGATGGTACCCGTGCGATCGCTGAGTTGGGGCTAACGGGCTTTTCTAGCGAACATATGGTGGTGGTGGAAAACACCCCTGACGTGCATAACCTGATTGTCTGTACGCTGTGTTCTTGTTATCCCTGGGCAATTTTGGGCTTGCCGCCAACCTGGTACAAGTCGTTTGCCTATCGTTCACGGGCGGTTATCGAACCGCGAGCGGTTTTGGCCGAATTTGGCTTGGAACTGCCAGAAACCGTTGAAGTGCGGGTTTGGGACAGCAACGCCGATCTGCGCTACCTGGTTTTGCCAGAGCGGCCAGCGGGTACAGCCGGATGGTCTGAAGCGGAACTGGCGACCCTCGTTAGCCGCAACGCCATGATTGGCACTGCCCAGGTGCAGGCTCCTGATTCGGTAGTGCCTGTAACGCCTGAGGAGTTAGCGCTATGAATGGGCCTCACGACATAGGAGGCATGCAAAGTATGGGGGCAATTCCCCTAACTGAGCCTGAAGCGGTTTTTGCAAGTGAGTGGGAGGCGAAGGTGTTTGCTATGAGTTTTGCCACCTTTAGCAATTTCTTTCCGGTGGATGAAACGCGCCATGCCTCAGAACGCATGCCCCCTGGTGAATATCTTAGTTCTAGCTATTACGAACGCTGGCTCTATGCGCTGGAGCTTTTGCTCAAAGAGCACAACCTGGTGTCGGCTGCTGAAATTACCGCGAGAATAGCCCAGCTTCGGCAAGGGCAACTTTGAGCAAATGCCTGTATTATTTTCCTGCCATGGCAATACAAACAAGCAATCAGTGTATGACGGCAGCCGCCGCGATCGCCCTGCTAAAAAATGGCCTCAACTCTCGCGTAGAGAGTGATTTGCCGCCTCAGTTTCAGGTAGGCGATCGGGTGCGGGCGAAGGTTATGCATCCCAAAACCTATACGCGCTTACCCACCTACGTTCGGGGCAAGGTGGGCGAAATTGTGAAAGATCATGGGGTGTACGTGTTTCCAGATACGGTGGGGCAGCGGCTGACAACCAAACCGCAGCATGTCTACAGCGTTCGCTTTGCAGCCCAGGTGCTCTGGGGTGAAGCGGCAGCGGCAGGCGATGCCCTTTACCTCGACTTGTTTGACGACCATTTAGAGCCGCTATAATGCTTGCTGCTATGCCTTCATCCCTGCCCAATCCTCTACCTTCTACCTATTTGTCTGCCGAGACTGAACCTGTGTTTCAAGCCCCTTGGGAAGCCAAGGCGTTTGCTATTGTCAACCAGCTAGCGGCCACTCAGCGCTATAGCTGGGCAGAATGGACAAATTGCCTGGTACAAGAAACGGCGGCGGCTGAGGCTGAGGCCAACGATGCCCGAACGTATTACGAACGCTGGGTGGATGCCTGCCAAAAGCTGTTGATTCAAAAAGGCATTCTCGATGCTGACGCCATCGACCAAAAAATGGTAGAGCTAAGCAGCGATCAATCGCCGCTCAATTCTAAATCGATCGCTGATGGCTGAACCAACAACCGTTTAGCTGAGTGCCTGCCGCGCCGTTTCCTCAATTTGCTGAGCGGCGGCGGCTTTCCGCTCACTGTAGCGATCGGTAAGTTCGTCTACGTGTTCTCGCAGCAGGCAGGTAAAGCGGTAGAGTTCTTCCATAACGTCTACGACGCGATCGCGGTAAGCAGACGCTTTCATCGTGCCGTCTTCGTTAAATTCTTGATAAGCCTTAGCCACTGAAGACTGATTAGGAATAGTAAACATCCGCATCCAGCGTCCTAGCAGTCGCATTGTGTTGACAGCGTTAAAAGATTGGGATCCGCCAGAAACCTGCATCAGTGCCAGGGTTCGTCCTTGCGTAGGGCGAACAGCGCCCAGACTGAGCGGTATCCAATCAATTTGCGTTTTCATCAGGCCAGAAAGGTTGCCGTGTAATTCGGGGCTAGACCAAACCTGTCCTTCTGACCAGAGGGATAGGTTGCGCAGTTCTTGCACTTTGGGGTGAGTGTCGGGTTCAGCCCCGTACAGCGGCAGACCCTGCGGATGAAAGAATTTAACTTCCGCACCAAAGTTTTCAATAATGCGGGCGGCTTCTTCAGCCAACAGCCGACTGTAGGAACGCTCTCGTAAAGAGCCGTAGAGAAAGAGAATTCGGGGTTTGTGGTCAAAACTCATACAATTACTGGGCAGAAGGCGGAGGGCAAAAGGAATGGTTTTCGCTCAGTAGGGGGCAACTCTGTGAGTGGTTCAAATCTAGGCTGGAGCAGCTAGGGGCGATCGCTAGAACCGGGCTAGACTGAGGTTTGTTCCTGGCTGAGTTGGCTGATTAGCGCTATTATCCGCGCTTTGATTTCGTCGCGCACTTGGGGAAAAATTTCTGGTTGCTCAGCCGGATCGTCTAGCTGCCAATCGTCGAAATATTCGCGAGTCAGCCATGCTGGCGGCAGGTTGACACCGCAGCCACACAGAGAAATAACGGCATCAAAATTTTCTGGTTGAAAATCGCTGAGGGCTTTGGAGGTTTGATCGCTGATGTCAATCCCGACGGCTTGCATAGCGGCGATCGCTTCTGGGCGCACCTGGCTAGCTTCTAGCCCAGCGCTCGTTACCGCTAGCTGATCGGCTCCTAGGGTTTTGGCAAAGCCTTCTGCCATTTGAGAGCGAGCCGAGTTTTTTTTACACACAAACATGACGCGTTTCATAGAAAAAAACCTCTGCAGATATCTTTTCAAACATTCGCTAAGGCCAGTTTTAGCCCAAAGGACGGGCACAGCGAGGATCAAGTAGCGTTGCTTTTTCGGGTTCGCGGGGAAACCAGAAGGCTGTTCGCTTACACACTTCTACCAGCAGCAGCATGAGCGGCACTTCAATTAACACCCCAACGACGGTAGCCAAAGCTGCCCCAGAGTTGAGGCCAAACAGCGTTACTGCCGTGGCGATCGCTACTTCAAAGTGATTGCTGGCACCAATTAAAGCGGCGGGGGCAGCGTCTTCGTAAAACAGCTTTAGCTTTAGCGCCGCTACGTAGGTAATGAGAAAAATAAAGTTAGTCTGGATAAACAGCGGCACTGCGATGAGCAAAATGTGCAAGGGATTACGCACAATCAGGTCGCCTTTGAAGGCAAAGAGCAGCACCAGGGTAATTAACAAAGCTGCGATCGCAACTGGGCTGAGGTACTGCAAAAAGACATTATCGAACCAGGCTTTGCCTTTATGGCGCAAAATCCAGGTGCGTGAAATTGCCCCAGCCAATAACGGCAATCCCACATAAATCAGCACTGACAGCACAATCGTTTCCCAGGGAACCGACAGGTTGTTGGCCGCTAGCAACCAGCGCCCCAACGGTGCGTAGAGAAACAGCATAGCCAGCGAATTGATCGCCACCATCACCAGCGTGTGCCCCTGATTGCTAAAAGACAAATACCCCCACATCAGCACCATTGCCGTACAGGGGGCAATGCCTAGCAAAATAGTGCCAGCAATATAAGCATCCGCCAGATCGATAGCTCCCCCGCGAATCACTTCGCTGCCTGCTAGCAGGGGGCGAAACAGCCAGCCTAAAAAGAACTGGGCAAATAGCACCATCGTAAAGGGTTTGATCAGCCAGTTGACAACCAGCGTCAGCAAGACGGGTTTGGGGGTCTGAGCCGCTTTTTGGGCTTGGCCAAAGTCAATCTTCACCATGATGGGATACATCATGAAGAACAGACAAATAGCAATGGGAATAGACACCTGATAAAGGCTCAGCGCATCTAGCGTGACAGCAATGCCCGGAAACAATCGCCCTAGCAAAATGCCAACTACGATGCACAGTGCCACCCAAAGGGTGAGATACCGTTCAAAAAAGCTAAGCTGCCCCCCGGCCTGAACAGCTTTAGCATTAACGTCGGCGGGATTGGTGGTCATGGCGTTTTCTGCAAGTTCCTTTGTCTGTACGGCTATGAGTGGCTCAATGCTTACTGCTCAAGCTGTGTGAGTTTTTCTAAAGTTAAATTAGTGGGCGCTGCCCCATCAAAAACGGTGCCTGCAATGCGCTGGTCATAGCGCCTCAAGATAGCGCTATACGCTTCTGAAGGTAGGGGTGTATAACCAACGGTGCGAGCCAAAAATTCAGCGTTGGTCAGATAGTACAGCACAAAGTCTTGTAAGCTGCTGCTGGCTTCTAAGTGCTGCTTGTTGACATAAATGAATAAAGGGCGAGTCAGGGGACGATATTGACCACTGCTAACCGTTTCAATTGAAGGCTCTACTGGGCCACTGCCGTTATCAATTGCAAGTGCTTTGAGGGTGCCCTGGCTTTCTTGGTAGTAGGCAAACCCTAAAAAGCCTAGAGCATCTGGATCGGTGCGTACAGCTCGCACAATACGGGCATCGTCTACCTCATCGGTGTAGTCTTTGCGGCTGACGCCTGACTCGCCAATAATGGCTTCTGTAAAGTAGTCGTAGGTGCCGGAGTCTACATCGGCACCGTAAAGATTAAGCGATCGCGCTGGCCAGTCAGGGCGAACCTGTTGCCAACGCGTGAGTTGGCCTTCAGCGTCGGGTTCCCAGATGGCGGCTAGTTCTTCAACTGAAATCGTCTCAGCCCAATCGTTATCTTCATGCACAATCACGGTTAAAGCATCAAACGCCACCGGGAGTTCGAGGTATTCAACCCCGTTTTCAGCACAAACGGCCATTTCATCGCTCAAAATAGGCCGTGAAGCCCCGTTAATATCTGTTTCACCTGCGCAGAACTTACGAAAACCGCCTCCTGTGCCTGAAAATTCTACTGAAATAGCGGGAGCAGCTTCGCTCCGCTCAAATTTCAGTTCTTCAACTACTTCGTTGCTGAGGGGGTAAACCGTACTTGAACCATCAATTTTGATGGCTGTTTGATTGGCTGTTGTGGGTGTTTCGGGCGATTGAGTGGTCGTCGTCTCAGGAGCGGGCGCTGAGCAACTCACTAGAAAGCCCAAGCCAACTGTTAGTACAAAGCCTGGATTAATGCTGCCGTTCATAACATAATCACTGACTCATTAGATTTCACTACCTTTATCATTTCAAAAAAAGTTGATTTGTCAAGCAGAGAATTATTACGCTTTTGAAAGCGTATATCAAACTTAATTGTTCTATGGCTGGGGTGGACAGACTCTAGCAGGCAGCAGGGGGCTGAAGCGGCGAAACTCGGCTAGGTATTGCTCAATTAAAATAAATTGAGGCAGGTTGAGGCTGTAATAAATCCAGCGACCTTCTTGCCGTGAATTGATTAAGCTGGCTGCTCTCAGGCTTTTGAGGTGAAAAGAAAGCTTAGATTGAGCGACGTCAAGGCGATCGCATAAGTCACAAACGCACAGTTCTTGTTCTCTTAGCAGTTCAATCACTTGAAGCCGCAATGGGTCGGATAGGGCTTTGAAGCCCATAACAATTTCTGTTGATGCAGTTTGAAGCGTTTTAGCCATCAATTTATTTGAAAGTCAGGCTGCTTTTGCAGTTTAACAAACCCTGGGATGGCTTTGTGGTTTCTGGCTATTGGCGGCTATGAAAGGATCACAATTTGAGCAATTGGCGTTGAGGGGTCTGAAAGGTGTTGCTTTTGATGAAGCAGATGGACAATCTGATCGATGCTGAATACACTAAACGAAAGCAGTTGTCTGGTGATGGCTTGCGTTGGCACCTTGAAAAGTAAATATTTGCCGTAATTTTGTTTCATGGGTTTAGAGTCGCGGCGCGAGTGGGGAGCTGTTTTTAGCCAAATGAGTCAAATAATGAGCCAAAGGCTGATGGATATTGGGTTTTGGCGTTTTTGCTGTTTGGTGGGTTCCGCGCGATCGCTGTAACTCTTGTGTTTCAATAGTTTCAATGATTTGCTCAAATGGTTTGATGGGCTGAAACGCTGTTTGAGTCCTCAAATTTCTGGGGTTCGCGCAAGTGGAGTTTGAAACGGGCATCAGCTCTATTGTTCAAACAACCGCCGTCGCAACCCCCAATTACCCCGCAAGGGGATTGAAAC
>NZ_JBQLZL010000062.1:0-2856 GCF_052168255.1 Almyronema sp.
GGTGGGGAGATGGGGAGATAGGGGATATGGGGGAGATAGGGGAGATAGGGGAGGGATTGATAGCTGTAGCTATAAAGGTGGAGGTTTTTGCAGGGCTAAAGGTGGCTGATAGAAAAGCTTGGCTTTTGGCCTTAACCCTTGGCTTGCTACTGGGCGCTATGACGACGTCGGATAATAAACGGGGTTCTGATCAAGAGGGTGGTAATGGTCAATTCGGTTGAAATTCTCAATGCGCGAATAGTGGGGCGGGCGGGGTTGCAGTGGGTGCGGGTGGAGCAGGGCCAAATTAGGGCGATCGCGCCGATGCCTGCAGCGCTGTCAACTGCTGAGAAAACCGTAGACTTGGCTGGCGATTGGCTATCGCTGGGGGGGGTAGATTTGCAAATTAACGGGGCGCTAGGGCTGGCGTTTCCTGATTTGGTGGCGGGTGATGAAGCTAAGCTGCAAAAAATTTGTGATTTTCTCTGGCGGCAGGGGGTAGATGGCTTTTTGCCAACGCTGGTGACGACTTCGGTGGCAAAGTTTCAGCAGGCGTTGGCGGTGCTGCGTTCGTTTCAGCCTGTAGGTTTACAAACGGCTCAAATTTTAGGGGCGCATTTGGAAGGGCCGTGTTTGAATGCGGCCAAGCGGGGTGCCCATCCGGAAGCCTATTTGTTGCCGTTGGCGGTGGCTACAATCGAATCTATCTTGGGGGACGCGGCTGATTGTGTGCGGCTTATGACCCTAGCGCCAGAGCTAGACACTACTGGCACTGTTATTCCCTATTTGCGATCGCTAGGGATTGCGGTCAGTCTGGGCCATTCGCAGGCGACAGCGGCTCAGGCTCAGCAGGCATTTGAGCAGGGGGCGACGATGGTGACGCATGCGTTTAATGCGATGCCGGGGCTACATCACCGAGAACCGGGTTTGCTGGGGGCGGCGATCGCTCATCCTGAAGTCTTTTGCGGTGTGATTGCTGATGGTGAGCATATTTGCCCGATGATGCTTGATTTGCTATTGCGGGTTAGTCGTGGGTCTTCAAGGTGTCAGCTAGCGGGTTTGTTTTTGGTCAGTGATGCGTTGTCGCCGCTGGGGTTGCCGGATGGTATTTACCCCTGGGATAGCCGTGAAATTGAGGTGAAGCAGGGTACGGCTCGGTTAGCGGATGGTACGCTTTCGGGCACGACGCTGCCGCTGTTGGCGGGGGCTAAAAATTTGGTGCAGTGGGGGCTTTGTAGTGTAGAAGAAGCGATCGCCCTAGCGACAGAAGCACCGCGTCAAGCGATCGGCTTGCCAGGATTTGGCGTTGGGCAGTCGGCTACTTTGCTGCGCTGGCACTGGAACGAAAGCGCTAATTTGCTGGAATGGTGGCGTCTTTAGAAAGGAACCTATTCAGCAATAGAAAAGGAACCTGTTCAGCGATCGCTCTGAAAATGGCCTCAAAGGTTGAAGGGAGTTGGCTGCTGTACTTAAAGCGCTTAGGAATAATAGGTCTTCTGCCAAAAATGACCGCATAAAACGCAATTGAGCATTTTCTTATGCGCCATACTTAGCTGTCTAAAGTTGACGACAACGCTCTTTAGGTTGACAATAAATTTAAACAAGGTTGACAAAGCGAGAGCAAAAAACCGTGTCGAAAGTCAGAAGGCGGGGTGAACAGATTCGCCAATTTATCTTGGAGAACGTTGAAAAATATCCGAAAGACGTCGCTACTCTGGCGTCTCAAGAATTTGGTATTTCCCGGCAAGCTGTCAACAAACATATTCAACGTCTGGTTGAGCAAAAATCCCTCGTTATTAACGGATCTACCAGGAGTAGAAGTTATCAGCTTTGTTCATTAGAGAAATGGGAAAAAGTATATGACTTGGAAAATAATCTTGCAGAAGACATTGTCTGGGACTCAGATATTAAACCTTTAGTCGCTGATTTGCCTGACAATGTCAGGGATATTTGGCTTTACGGGTTTACAGAGATGTTGAACAATGCCATAGATCACTCATCGGGGAAAGAGGTTCTAGTTCAATTAGAGAGAACCGCAATTGATACCGAAGTGATTATCAATGATGATGGAGAAGGGATCTTTAAAAAGATTCAGAGAGAGATAAATTTATATGATGAGCGCCACGCGGTTCTTGAACTAGCAAAAGGCAAATTGACAACAGATCCAGAGAGGCATACAGGGCAAGGCATATTCTTTACGTCGCGTATGTTTGATGAATTTGCAATACTCTCTGGAACAGTCTATTTTTCACATGAATTTAATAAGGCAGAAGATTGGATTTTTGAGAGAGATGGTGTTCAGTCTGGAACAACTGTTTTCATGAAATTGAACAATAACACTGCAAGAACTGCTAAGCGTGTATTTGATAGTTTTTCATCAGGTGATGACTATGCTTTTACAAAAACGGTAGTGCCTGTGCGTTTGGCTCAATATGGCGATGAAAAGTTGGTTTCACGTTCACAGGCAAAGAGACTGCTGGCTAGAGTAGATAAGTTTAGAGTAGTGGTCTTTGATTTCACTGGAGTAGAAGCCATAGGTCAAGCATTTGCAGATGAAGTTTTCCGGGTCTTCAAAAAACAACATCCAGAAATGCAAATTATGAGCTTAAATGCTGAAAAAGAGGTGGCTCAGATGATAAGTAGGGCACAAAGTATTGATGCCTAACGGTTTAGTCGTGCGGCTGAAAGTAGGCTCTGAGACACAAGCAGGATCTCACAGCAGCCTGCTCTAGCAGAGGTGTTGAGTTGCAGGATATATATTAGAAAGTATTTGAAAAGCTAATGGTTGTGATTTTAGGCACTTAAAAATCAGAGCTGTCCATAATTGCAATATTACGCTAAAGATTGAAATTGAATCGATTGAATTGCAATTTAAGG
>NZ_JBQLZL010000063.1:0-3462 GCF_052168255.1 Almyronema sp.
TTTCACTCTAAAGGTCGCCAGTCGCCAGAGACGATGAACGCCGCCCAGTAGTAGGGATGCGAGTAGCGCCCCCTTTGCAGCATGTTAAGCTGCACCTGTCGCAAAGCCTCACTGCGTCCGGCTCCGGCTAGCAGCGCTTTGTAGTAATCCACCATTAGGCCCTCAGTGGCGCGATCGCTGACTTGCCAGAGGCTAATCATTTGACTTTCGGCTCCTGCTATGCCCAGCGATCGCCGTAGACCATAAACCCCTTCGCCGTTAGCGACATCGCCCAGTCCAGTTTCACAGGCTGAAAGCACGACGAGCTGGGTGCCATAGAGGTCTAGGCTGGCAGCTTCTAGCGCCGTCAGAATGCCGTCTTCGCTGCCACTTTCGCGGCGGTTAGCTCCGGCTAGGGCAAGACCAGAGCGCAGCAGTGGATTTTCAACCGGGCCTGTGAAACGGACTTCTCGATTTTGATTGCTGACAACATTGATGCTAGCTCGCAGATCAAGACCTAGTGCTGCCCCAAAGTCGGTAGGGGCTAACTCAGGCAGGTCTTCTAGGAAAAAGCCGTGAGTGGCAATATGCAAAATCTGAGGAGAATTTACCTGCTTCAGCCGATTCTCGGTAGCGCGATCGCCTGTAAGCGGCGTAACGTCCAGCAAAGGGGCGATCGCCGCGGCTTCAGCAGCGGTGCCAGGGAGGTCGCCAAAGCGGAGTTGGCTGAGGTCACTAGAGCGGCGGTTAGTACGGCGGCTATCGGCAATAACGGTAGTGACGCTAGCCTGATCATAATTCGGAGCGGCGATCAGCACTGGAGGCTGCTGGTGAGGCACATCAAACTGTAGCTTCAGCAAGTCCCGGCCACTGGTGAGGTAGCTAATCTGATAAGACTCAATCAGGTAGCGCCGCTGGCTGTCCATCAGGGCTTCAAAGGGAATCTGGTTGAGTTGACCGTCCGGAGAAAGTAGCAGGTGTTGTGCGGAGCCGAGATGGGCTTGCAGCGGTGCAAAGATGAGGTCGTAGAGAGCCTGAGCGGCTTCATCAGGAGGAAACGTAGGATTGTGCAGGGCGCGGCTGAAGTCGGCTGTGGCCAGATCAATGGCATCAGCTTTACCCAGGTCAACGGCTTGGGGGGCTCCGGTAGCGCCAAGTAGATAGGCAGCATAGTGAGAGGTGCCCCAAGGGTCTTGTGGATTATTGAAGTCGTAGGGCATGTAGCGCACCAGTTCGACCAGTACCGCATTTTCGGGAATTTGAGCTTGAACGGCGGCTATGGTTATAGGCTCAGTCTCGACTCGAAAGACGGCGCTGCGACGGGCGAGGATAGCTTCGAGGCTGTTTTCTTCAGCTTTGAGACGAGCGAATTCGGCTCTGTAAGTGTCGGTGGGTAGGTCGCTAGTGCGGTAGAGCAGGGCGGAGAGCTGGCTACGGACAGTAGCGAGGTCGTCTAGAAGGGTTTGGTCTCTGGGGGTGAGCTGCTGGCGTAGCGTTTGCAGAGTGTTGATAGCCGTGTCTAGGATGCGGCCTTTGCGACGCAGGAGCGTGGTAAGCGCGAGATGGGCAGCATCTACGTTTTCGAGATTGTGTTGAAGATGCAAAGAGATTGTAAAGTCAGTCGTATTCCTCATAGAAGCTGCATAGGCTTGTCGCTGAGTCTCTGCTGATGTCAGTAGATTGAGATCGAGATTGGCTTCCTCTATGTCTAAGCCTTGAAGCAAAGTATTAATCGCTTGTAGCGACTGACCTTGATATTTGTGAAGGACAGCTAGGTTGATTAGACTGGCAGCGACGTTAGGGTGGCTTTCGCCTAGTGCTGTTCGAAAACTTTCTAGTGCCTCTCGATAAAGCTGTTCAGCCTCCCCATAGCGACCTTGCCTTTGATAAAATTCAGCCAAATTATCGAGAGTTCCGGCTGTATTAGGATGTGTCTCGCCTAAAGTCGTCTGGGAAACTTCTAGTGCCTCTCGATAAAGCTGTTCAGCCTCCCCATAGCGACCTTGCCTTTGATATGTCAGGGCTAAGCCGTTTAAGCTGAAAGCCACGCTAGGATGCGCTTCCCCTAAGGTCTTTCGTAAAATCTCTAGCGCTTCTTGATAAAGTCTTTCAGCCTCCGTATGGCGGCCCTGTATCTGATAGATCGTGGCCAGGTTGTGAACGCTAGTGGCGGTATCGGGGTGGTTATTGCCTAGCTCAGTGCGTAAAATTGCCAGCGCTTCTTGCTGAAGTACTTCTGCTTCTGTGTAGCGACCTTGGGACTGATAGAGAACCGCTAGGTTGTTGAGATTTGTAGCAACATCGGGATGAGCATTGCCTAGCTCAGTGCGTAAAATTGCCAGCGCTTCTTGCTGAAGTGCTTCTGCTTCTGCGTAGCGACCTTGGGACTGATAGAGAATCGCTAGGTTGTTGAGATTCGTAGCAACAACGGTCTGGGAATTTTCTGAATCTGCTCGTAAAATCTCTAATGCTTCTCGGTAGAAGGATTCAGCTTCCGCGTAGCGACCTTGGACTCGAGAGAGGTCTGCCAAGTTATTGAGGGTAGTGGCCACATCTGGATGAATTGAACCCCGTAGCAGCCGATAGATTTCTAACGCTTCTTGATAGAAAGATTCGGCTTCTCTATAACGACTTTGGAATTGGTAGAGTAAAGCCAGGTTATTGAAACTTCTAGCGACATCTAGATGCGTTTTTCCTGAAATAGTCTGATGCAGCGCTAAAATTCTTTCAGCAATCGGAATCGCTTCTGCATATTGACCAGCCTCATAACGTTGACTGAACTGTTGCTCGAGTTGATTCACTTCTACAATTGCTTGTTCTGTAGCAGTTGCTTGTTTCCATTGCAACTGATAGCGCCCTGTCTCACCTTTAGCATAGGTGTTTGCAACAACTCGGTAAGTTCCCCTGAGCGGCAGCGTTACTATCAACAAGGCATTTGTACCCCCACCGCTATCGTCATCTTGGGCAATTGTGTTATTACGTGGGTCTTGCAAAATTAGATAGGCATCAAAATCCTCACTGCTGAGGCTAATAGCAATATTTTCTCCTGCCTCTCCCTCAAAGCTATGAACGGCGTAATAGCTGCCATCAGCTTCTAGAACCGCGCTGTCACTGTTCAATTCTCCCGTAATCGTAATCGGCGCGTTTTCATCTACTTGGCTAATCAATGCTCTTGAATCTTGGGCACCTTCAATCTCGATCGGCAGCCTCGCTGCGATTGCCCCTTTTGCTCCTACCCACAAACTTAAAACACCCACCGCTAACAAGCGTAAGAACATAGGATACAGACTGATAGAGCGCTAGTCACAGAATATTGCAGATTGGCCCCTAATTATGCACTTGCTTCATTAGAACAGTGGTCTGCTTACGATTTTTCTGAAAGCTTTACCTGATGGGGGTTTTAGCGACTTTAGAAATCAGCTCTTATTAATGACAAAAGACCTCCAGTGCTAGCTAGAGGTCTTGAGAAAAGATAGAAGCAAA
>NZ_JBQLZL010000064.1:0-7570 GCF_052168255.1 Almyronema sp.
CCCGTTTTACTGTGGAGGGTTATGGGTGGTGAGGGTAGCCAAATCTAGCCCAGGAGACTTTTTAAACATCCTCTAACGCTGGTGGCGGCAGCTATAGTTTGCTGGGGTGCCCATAGAAGCCCAGCGCAATGATGGGTTAGTAAACTCTGCTCTCATAGCCTTTAGCAGGTCAAAATGGGCGATCTTGACCTGGCATGGAAAAGGCTATGAGATTTGCTAACAATGTTTGAGCGAGTTGCCAGGGTAAATATAGACCTTTATTTTTTAGCGCCATCTACCTGGCTATTTTGCTTTTGGGCTGAGCTAATGACAGACCTTAATTGGCTGAGTCCGCCGCTGAGGTTCTCAAAATCTTTTGCTCGAATTCTTGGCGATCGCTAAAGACTTCAAACACGCGATCCATACTGGTTAGCTCAAACAACATCCGTACCTGTTCATTGATCGAACAGACATACATACGGCGCTCTTGGGCCTTCGTTTTCTTCATCGCGACGACGAGGGCACCTAACCCTGAGCTGTCTACGAATGAGATATCTTTCAAATTAACCAGAAGAATCTCATTACCTTCGTCGAGAGCAATATCGACCTGCTGACGAAATTCTTCGGCTTTAGTGCTATCTAAAATGCCGGAAGGCTCTAAAACTTTCACCGATGCGCTCATGATGTTCATGCTAGAGATTCAGACAATTACCCTGTCAATGAAGTTAGTTGCCCCTGTCAAAAGAATAGTACCCGCTTCTAGGGTGAGTAAATCGCGGCTGGCGTATGATCTGAACGAATCTCAATCACCAAATCTGCCACTCCAGACGTGTCAACTAGCGGTTTGATAAATAGCTCAGGATGTAATGCACACCAAAAATATGCCACAAACTGATCGATTTTTTCATCGGACATGCCTGCTCTTCCCGTAGCTTTCATATCTTGCTCTGCCTGACGCCGCCATTGTTGGCAAAGTCGATAATCTTCGGGATAAAGTACAATCAGCCGATCTAGCTTGTCCCATAGGGGTAAATATTCCTGGAGAGCTTGATTCATATCCTTTGCAAAAGCTTTATCCTCAGCAGAGGTGATTGGGGCAGGGGGAGACAAAAATTGCTCAGGGGCGATGGGTCGTACGCCAACAAACCAACCTTCAAATAGCACAATGTCAATATCGGAAACCTGTTCAGGAGCGACGCGATCGCCTTCACCCCCGTGAGCAGATTTGTCAAAGCGCGGAATATCGACTGGCTGAGCTGGTTGGGCTTGCTGCAATTGCTCTAGAGTTTTTAGCCCTAATTCAATGTTGTGAGTTCCGGGTGGCCCTCGCCAGATCAAGCGAGGATCTTGCTCTCGTAACTGCTGGCGCTCGGCATAGGTTTTGTAAAGATCGTCGATCGAGAGGCAAACCGTGCGATAGCCTAACTGCTTGAGGATCAGACTCAAAATTTGGGTGAGGGTCGTTTTTCCGGTACCTTGACCACCCAAAATCCCTTGCACCAAAGGTCGTGCTAGCGACTGCCGCGCTTCTGCTAGCCACAGCCCTAACGGCAACCACAAAAACCACAGCAACGGGATCAGATCAGTCCACTGCTGGTAGGCAAGCGGAAACTGCGCCTGAGCGCCGATCAGTGCTTGCAGAAGCTGTGCCCGCTGCTTTAATTTGGCCTCTGCGGTTTCTGGGGTAATGCCCCAAGCTTTGGCAGAACGGCGATCGCTGAGTTCATAATCAATGAGCTGCTGTAGCTGAGTGGGTTGGGGCAACTGTCCAGCCGCCCAATTGGCAATGATCGATTCCATATCTGCCATCTTGCCAGCTTCGTCTATCGAGACTCCATCAGTCGGATAAATATACCACCTCGCTGAAAACTAGCGTCGCTGCCATAGCTACTGATTGTCACTGATTTTAGATACTTGAGAAAAGGTTGAAAGGATGTCGAGAGCCAGCGCAGTTGTGGGCTTTGCTGCCGCATCCGTTCGCCTACCTGGGGCCAGTCAAAGTAAAGGTAGCCATCGTTACGAGTATCTAAAGCAGCGATCGCCTGGTGAAAATCGGTTGACTGCAAAATAGAGCGGTGGTTAGCAGCCAACGACTGTTGCAAGCCTTCAGCCGCAGTGGCCAAAATGACCTGATCGCCAACGTTTGCTTTTAACCCCACCACATCAGCCCGTAGCGCCAAAGCATCGGCTGAAGTTTCTTGAGCGTCTGCGGATAAACGAGCCCAAGCGGTAACAGGCTGCTCGTCAACTTCTAGCGTACCGACGCTTAACCCTTGCTGACGAGCCTGCTCGTCCAGCGCGGCTAGATAGTTGCGGGTGGTTTCGTCGTTTTCAATTGCAAACAACCAGTCTGCGGTCGCTGGTTCGTCGTGAGGCAACCAGGCTAGTCCATAGTTGCCTTCGCCAAAGTTTGCCAATACTGTCGGTAGGTCAATGTTCCACTGAGTTTGCAGTTGGCTGAGTAGCGGGCCAACCAGTTGCTGCACAACCGGATAACCGCTAAAGCCACTGTTCATTTGTTTGACTAGAGTGCTGAGGTGACTACCCGCTGCTACAAAAGGAGCATTGGCTGGCATATACGCTAATGCCTCGGAGGGCTTTGATAATTTTGGCTGACTTGGCTCAAAGGCTTCGCCAGCTGCCGCCGTTAGCAGGGTGTCTGCTAGCAACCCCTGGGAGGTCAACTGTAAGTTAACCAGCAGATTTTCTATAACTTGCTGAGATCGATCTACAACGGGCTGATCGGGCAACCCAACGAGCCAGCCTGAGAGCTGATGAAAATCGCAGTAAATTAATCCTAGACGCCGGGACGGTAGCTGTCGCAGCGCTTGGCGGTAGGCAGGTGCTTGCTGAAGATTGAGATCGCTGGCCTGAGCGGCGTTGATGGCTTGCCGCAAAACTAGCGGAGAGTTTGCTAGCAACACAAAGCGATCGCCGACAACCGCAGTAGCTAAGGGTGCGTTGTTGATGGCTAACGGCGCATTGCCAGCGGCTGTTTCGGCATCGGCGGCATAGATGAGCTTGACACCCGCGTACTGCTCAAAAACCAGGTTTTCGCCAGCGATCGCCCGCTTTTGCCAAAACAATTGTATAAACTGGCGAGCTTGTTCGCTGTCTTGGCTAGCTAGCGCCAGTAAATAACCAGGCTGAGCACCGTTTTGAGCGTTGCGATCTAAGTCGGCACTGGTAACCGCAAACGTAATTTCATCGCCAAGCCAAGGCTGAATATCGCGCTCGTAATCTAGATGAGTTTGGGCTAGTAAATCCGCTTGAAGACGTTCAATATCTTGAGCTGCTTGCCGCCGTCGGCTGGGGGCAGCAAAGACTTGCCGTAGCTCAGCCAGACGTGTAGGCGTTACCATCAGCGAAACCACAACGGGCGATCGCTTATCGACGAAGAGCGTCGCTGCTGGAGTTGCTTCTACACCGGGCAAAAAAGTTAATGGCGTTTGAGCCATCAAAACCAACCAACCGCCTAGACCCAGAACAAATAGCACTGCGGCGGCAGCGATGAGTGCCGAAATGAAGGAACGAAACTTCATTGAATATCAACTATTGCAGCTCAAACTGGCTAAACTCGGCTGTATAACTACAGCCAAGCCTGCCAGTTCATAGTGTATTACTGTGTTGGGTCTTTCAACCTAAGGCAAACTACATTTGCCCGTAAAACTTTAGATAGAAGAACCGACCCAAACAACCAGGGATGATGGGGTTTTAGCCAGCCAGGGTTGCATCATAGCCGCGCCAAACAGCAACTAAACGGCCTTGTACATCGACAGCATCAGCGGCAAAATGCATTGGCTCATAACGAGAGTTGGCTGGTTTTAGCAATACTTCGTGCCCTTCACGATGAAAATATTTCAGCGTTGTGGTTGTTTCTACGCGTGCGGCTACGATCGTGCCATTTTTGATGGTGGCTGGATCGTTGACAGGGCGCATAATTACCACATCCCCATCGCCAATCAAAGCGTCGATCATACTGTCTCCCCGCACTCGAAGGGCAAAGTCTTGGGGTTTCAGCGGTAGCATCGCTAAATCTAGCCGCTCTACAGCATCGGTAAAGGCTTCAACCATTGAGCCAGCAGCGATCGCCCCTAAAATGGGCACTCCCTTAGCTTCATCTAAAATTCTAATCGTACGCGCTTTGCCCTCAGTCCAGTCAATATAGCCTTTGCTCCTAAGATGGTCGAGGCGGCTTTGAATGGGAGCAGGCGATCGCAAGCCCATGGCTTTCATCATTTGACGAATCGAGGGCGAATGCTGGTTGCGGCGAATATAGTCTACCAACCACTCATAGAGTTCTTGTTGAGCTTCAGTTAAGGCTTCCATACATTCACCGTGTAAAACGCAGCTGTATCAATAAGAACAAGTGTACCAACAAAAGAATCGATTGTCTATTGCAAAATATGAAGTTTTCCCGGTTGTCCTTAAAGCGGTATCGCTCAAGCTAAACGACAGAGGACAGAAGCAACGCTTTTCTGTCAGCAGTCTTAGCAATCAATGCGTTTTAATGCTGGTGGCGACAGCTATAACCCAAAAGTCAACAGGGCGTAACCCAAAGATTACGCCCCGCTAACTTTAACTATGTAGATGTGAACCGCAGAACCTTAACGAATATATTCTTTGAGGACGCTGTTGCGGTTAGGATGCCGCAGCTTCCGTAGTGCTTTGGCTTCAATTTGGCGAATACGCTCGCGGGTAACGTTGAAGATTTGGCCAATTTCTTCTAACGTTTTCATCCGCCCATCATCCAAACCATAGCGTAGTCTTAGCACATCGCGTTCTCGCGGGCTTAATGTACCCAGTACGCTTTCAAGGTCTTCGCGCAGCAAGCTCTTGGAAACTTGATCTTCAGGTGTTTCACCATCTGACTCAATAAAGTCACCCAAACGTGAATCTTCTTCTTTACCAATGGGCGTTTCCAGAGAGATGGGTAGCTGAGCCGACTTGGCAATAAAGCGCAATTTCTCAATCGTCATCTCCATGCGAGTGGCGATTTCTTCTTCAGTCGGCTTGCGACCAAGTTCTTGAGATAGCAGCTTGGTGGTTTTTTTGATGCGAGAAATGGTTTCGTAAAGGTGAACAGGGAGGCGAATCGTACGGGACTGGTCGGCGATCGCCCGGGTAATGGCCTGACGGATCCACCAGGTAGCGTAGGTAGAAAACTTATAGCCTTTTTCGTGGTCGAATTTTTCAGCCGCTCGAATCAAACCCAAGCTCCCTTCTTGAATCAAATCCTGGAAGGAAAGCCCCCGGTTCATGTATTTTTTGGCGATCGAAACCACTAGACGCAAATTGGACTGCACCATTTTGTCTTTAGCGCGACGACCAATATGGAGACGGCGTCGAAAAGCGGGTAAAGGCATTTCAACCGCCTGTGCCCATTCTGAATCGTTGGGTTCGCGCTCTAGGGCATCCATTAAGTCATCGCGTATGCGCTCTAGGGCTAGCAAATCTGCAATCTTACGAGCTAACTCAATCTCTTCTTCAGCCCGCAGTAGCCGGATGCGTCCAATTTCTTGCAAATACAGGCGAATAGAGTCTTCTGTGTAGTGCTTCTTTTTCGCCTGACTGCGGCGGCGGCTTGTTTTGGCTTTGTTTGCTTTTGCAGTCGGCTCTGATTCGGCTTGAGGATCAAAACCCTCGTCCCCATCATTATCAAGCAAGAGTTCAAGTTCGTTCCCAGGCTTAATGGTTCCGAGTACGTTGTTCGCTTGGGTCATGCCGCGTTCCTCATGCTCCTTGTCGTTCAAAAGTTCAATGTCAAGGTGTTGATGCTTACTGCCCTGTCCCTTCCAACCAATGAAACGGATTCAGAGGACAAAAGTTTTCGCATCTCTCCGAAGTCAGAGATTCTCTTCTCCAGAGAACTGTTGTGCCTAACTCAGCTTAGCAAACCCTTTAGAGAACGTCCCGCAAATCGCATCCTATAGGCGCTTTAGCAGACTATAAAACTCTAAAAAGGAGCCAAGATTTCTCGATTGTAGCCCCTATAACGAAAAATGCACCTTAAAGTCTTGGCTCCTTTTTAGAGTTTTATTTGCGGCCAGGGCCGCATGAAACTATCTTTACAGTTGAGATAGAGCCTTGAACAAATCTCTAGAGATGAGAGAGCAAGCCATCATGACCCGTTTGGTGCTAGGAATTTTTTTGTCAAGATTTGCGTAATAACGGGCGTGCTTTTGTAGATATTCCTTACGAGAGTTGACCGATGCCCCAATCGTCAACATGATTCTGGTGCGCACATGTAGAAACAGCGCTCGTCGGGCATAGCCGCAGCCTGTTTTCTTCTCCTTGCGTTTTTGGCCTGAATCTTCCCGGTAAGTGCCCATACCCAGGGCTAACTTAAAGTGAGCCTCTGAGACACGCCGCTTTGTAAGTTTGTCTGAGCGGGTGCTGTTGGGAGAGTAAACATATTCAATGATTGGCTTGCTGTCCTCTCCTAAAAAGCGCTGAATAGGGTAAACACGAGTTAAGATCGCCGCTCGCACAAGAGGGCCAAACCCAAACTCGTCAAAAACGGCGTGATAAGGGGTAAATTCTGACTCCTTCATCAGAGCATCAATAACCACCAGCTCGATCGCATACATTTCTCGCTCAAGGTCGCAGACCTGGGAGGCGATCGCTTTGGTCAAATCATCCAAGCCGCTGCCAATAGTGCTATTTAAGCTGGCTGAACGACTGGGATAGTTAAAGACGGGTTCACCCGCAATGAAGCGCCACAGCGCCGGGGGTGAAGGGTCAAGAAAATCGCGGGTCTGTACCGGACGTTTCCCCCCTTTGCTAACACAGGCTTCTGGCCACCGATAGCTCAGCATTTGCCAAAGTCGGTTGTTTTTAGCCGTACACATTTTGGTTAGCCCCATGTGTTCTAGAAACTTCTCTCTCAAAGTTTCAGCATGAGGCCAGTAAAAGGCATAAGGGTCACTGCGCTTCGCCAGAGCATAGGCCGCTACAAAGAAAGCATCTAGGCGATCGTTTTTGTTGAAACAGTCGTGATGCTTGCGGTAATAGCGCACACGGATCGCAGGGACGATCAGGCAGGTCTTACCCGCATTGCGAATGCAGTTAACAAAAATGCGGCCATAGTCGCCAGTGGGTTCAATGGCAAATTCATCAGCCATTGATAGCAATTGGTCTATTCCCTCCTGATTGGCTTCAATTTTGACAACTTTGGCTCGATTGGCCGAGCGCTTAAGGTTTTCCGGGATGGATGAAAGCACACAAGCGGTGACTTCCCGCTTGCCTACGTCTAAACCACAAATAGGCATAAATCTCTGATCTTTCCTAAGAGAAACCCGCTTAGAGCTAGGTCAAATAACTGATAAACCAGTTGATTCAAAAGAGGCGCAGGTCAGGCACTTTGAAAAAAAACCGCTCTAAGCTAGGTCACGCTACAATCAAACCCGCGCCACTGCTGGTAAGTTGTGGAGGCTTACCCGCGACGGGAATTAGTGTTAGAAAACAAGATGCTTTGATTTCTATTAGCCAAAAAGCCCTTTTTTAGAGGGTTGCTATTAAGAAATAGAAATTGTTTCTCTTAACACTAATTCGCGTTTCGTCTCATGCCTCGTTGAGACTCGTCAGGCGG
>NZ_JBQLZL010000064.1:7670-47188 GCF_052168255.1 Almyronema sp.
TTCGACTTGGTGAGGCGATCGCAGCTTCTGAGAATGCGCTCAGCTTCATTGATGTCATCGGCCACCAGCGCCGGGGCTGCTCTGAAAAGTTCTGTTAACCCCTCTTTCAGGAAGTGAGTTAGCGTTTCTTGGGGTTGCTGGCCCCGCTGCTGAGCCAGTTCGTGAACGGCTAGCTTGAGCGCTTCTAGGATGGCGATCGGCTGACAAGGGTCTGAGAATTCGTGGTTTGGGGGTAGGGTCATAATCATGGCCTGGGTGGTCGCGTCCAGGCGATCGCAGAATTCCTGCTTGGTCAATTCCCCGTCAGCACTGAGCAGGTTAAGTAGGTCTATAAGTTCTCGCATGGCTGTGAGTCGCCATGCTTGGAAGGCTTCAGGATACATAGATGGTTATTGGGTAAAAGGGCATAATTGGTTATCGCTTCACGGCTGAAGTGGTGATAGTGAAGGGCTGCAGGGACTAGCTGCAGCCCTATTTTGTTGGTGATGATAGTGAAAGGTTCTGCGGTGGTAGCGTGGCAGCTCATCAGATGAGCCGGGGTTAGCTTGTACGTTATTTTTTTACGTACAGGGGAGAGGCCAGCCACGGGGCATCTATCCCTAGCCCTTTGCCCTTAGTTCCTCAGGCGATCGCTGAGGTGAAAGGATTCTCGATTTCTAAATCCTTTAGGTTGCTCACTTCAAAGCAGGGGCGTAAATGGGGAGTTTGATGAAAGACCAAACTCAGATAGTTAAAGGCCATCTGCCTGCTTTGGAAACGGGCAACGATCGCCCGGTGAGTGCAGTTTGGTAAGTCGCGAACGACACACCAGGGCAGCTCTAGTTCGACAACGGTTTTTTTAGTCACGGCTGATTTAAAGACCTCCTTTGAGTAAGAAGGCGATCGCCCCTTCCACAGGGAACTAAGACGCAGTAGGGCGATCGCGGTTTTCGCCTAGTTGTGGAAGCAGTAGGAGTTGAACCCACAAGGGCTAAAAGCTCTCTCGCCTGACGCTTCCAAGAAAGCCCGCCTAGGACGGGCTATCTACTGATTAGCTTTGAAGCACTAAAAAACCCTGTGGGCGATCGCCTGCAGGGTTAATTTGTTGTTTTGAATAGCGAAGGCCGAGTCTATGAGCCAAAAGTTGAGGGCGATCGCCCTGAATCATCGGGCAATGTCATCAGTCAGGAATAGGCACTGATAATGCTCCCACCCTGGCGACAACGTCCAGGTGCTTTGAAATGGTCGGCCTAGTCCGAAGAAATCCCCCCTTGCCTCATAGATGCCCGGTTGTAGGGTGATGGTTTGGGGGTTTCCTTTTTCACACTTTTCAGGCCGCGTAGTTTCATAGCTACAGTCTTTGCAGGGGGGCAAAGATATCGTTTCAGCGCCGTTGCTTCCCCTCAATACAAGCTGCAGCGACTCTGGTGAGGCGTTCACTACAGTGACTAACGCTTCCTGGCCACCCAGGGCACGATATGGCTCAGGCGGGGGAAAGTTAATCAGATTTTCCTCACTGACCGGGCCTCTAACCCCCAGCACTGGCAATATTGCCAGAAAGCCTAGACCACCCAACACCCACCAAGCAACTTTAGATGTTGGCCGAACTGAGAGGTGACTACTTGAAGGGGGTCTAGTGACAACTCTTCTAGACTTCTTGTGCTTGAGGTTAACTATGGGGGGCGTTACACCAGCAGCTCGTCTACTGCGCTGGCGTCTCCGCTCAAACTCGCGATCGCGACGATTTTTCATGACGGCTAAACGGCTGATAGTGAGTCTGCTTAGAGAATTCCCACAAGATGATGAACTCCACAGGTAGAGCTTGGGGACTGCCCCCACAGGTTGCTGACAAGTTGATAGCCATCGAAAGCACTTCCGACAGCGCGAGGAATCAAGGGTTTGAGGCGAGTAAGCGACCAGGTGAAGGGGGCGATCGCCCTGCAGCTGTAGACGATTCCGAAAGCACTTCCGACAGCGCGAGAAATCAAGGGTTTGAGGTGCCTGACGTTCACGAAATAGAGCGTTCAATCATTCGTGTTACAGAGTTCTATGAAAGAGCTTCCGACAGCGCGAGAAATGGGGGAGGCTGGCATGTGGTGGAGCCTTACCCTTCACATGGGCTAACCTACTATCGCTACCGATGGGGTAAAAAACATGCGATTTTGGGTTGCCTGCATGTCCCAGGTGGCAACCAGCAAAACCCGGTAGTGCAATCACGGGCGATCGCCTTGAGGTGACGAGAAAGGTGCTTTCCCTGGCCCTATATTAGGAAGGTTTGTGGGGGGAAATAAATCTGGCACCCCGTCAGCAGCAGAAGCCGGACTTAAGCGATCGGGAAACTCCGGGGGGTCTGGAATAGCTTCTAGTGGGGTGAATTGAGTTTGATCGATTGTGTGGCCAGACTCAACATAGATATCGCTGGTAGTCCAGCGCTGCAGCACAATCTCTTCACCCTGCCGAGTGTAGTAAAGCTCTCGCGTTCTGGGTCTGGAGTTGTTGCAGCGATCGTATTGGTCAAATCGCCATCCGACCTCTGAAACTGGGCCACGAACCGTAAAGGTACGAGTGGCACCGGGGTAATCGTTGTAGGTGCCGTTGTTGATGCCAGTACAGGATGAGCCGATCGCCGTACTGAACTCAATGAACAGCTCATACTCGATATCCGCTTCAGCACCAGCTACGGCGGCTGGTTGATTCCCTAGCGTTTGATCGGGGGGCGTATTGGTGGCTGCGTTCTGACCACGCTTACGATTGATGTAATCGCTCAATCCGCCGCCGCCAGGGTACTGCACACCTAAAGCAGGCCGGACAACCGATTCCCCAACGGCAAAGCCCGCCGCTGCTGCAGCTCCAACAGCAGCGGCGGTTCCTAATGCCCCTAAGCTACCAGCTCCAGTGGCCGCAGCAGCGCCGGATGTGGCAGCACCACCAACGGCAGAGGGGGCGGCTTTCGGTAAAGTTCTAGCGGCTCTCCCTAGCCTTGATGCCCTAGTCGGTCTGAGCCTATTGCGCCCTGAAGAACTAAAGCTCCTAGATTGGCGGGCACGACGCTGACTAGCAAGCGCCTGAGCGCTAGGGCCAGCTTTGACATCGAGGGGAGGCCGAGACAGGTCTAATCGGCCTCTCAGCTTTGGGTCAGCATAGGGAAGAGAGTTAGATTGATTGAGGGAACTGGTGGGAGACGGTTTCAGTTGAAGTGGCTGTCTCCAAGCCTCCACCCCCGGCATTAGCTCTTGTAGCTGTTGGGCAGCAAGGCATCGCCTAGCGGTTCAGCAAACTCCCAAAGCTTTTTGGTGCTGTCTGACTGATAGCTAGGGTTTAGCTCGATCGAGGTGCGACTGATGAGCCTCACTGACTTATCTGCAGCGGTAACGATGCTGGCGTCGGTCAACGGCGCTAGCCCAGAGTCAATGTCCCCCGTGGTTTCCTTGTAGGTCTGCCCTCTAAAAAGGTTCTCAAGGGCTAAGCCTGACCACGCATGAAGCTGCTCTAGCGTGGTGATGGTATCAGGAATGTCGGGTTTGGTGATTGCGACCATGACTTGTTAATTTCAAATAGCTTTAATAATTTGAAATTAGCCACTTAGAAAGCAATCGTAAATATCGCACTTTTATGTAGAACTGGGAACTTTAAGTAATAGCTCTGACGCTTTACTGGTAGGGGTTTGGGCTATTATTTCTATTGTTGCGAGGCTAGAAAGTTCCTGGTTTTAATCGTTTTTTTGGTAAAACTGAGAAGCTTTTTAGGTGAAAAATTGCCCAAAAATAATCGGCATGGTCAAGCGGCGGTGTTGAGCGATCAGCAGCTCGATCGCGTTCGTAAGCAGCTAAAGAGCAGACATCACCGACTGATCTTTGACATTGCCCGCTTCACTGGTGAGAGAGCAGGGGCGATCGTCCAGCTCCAGACTAGGGACTGCTATCACGACAATAGACAGCCGCGCGACACTATCACCTTTAGGGCACAGACCCGAAAAGCCAGACCAGGAGGCAGGCGAGAAACGAGAGAGGTACCCGTCAGCGATCGCTTGCACGAGAAACTATCTGCCTACTCCCCACCAGCCCACTCACTCTATTTATTTCCGGGTGAGGTCGGTCACATCAGCTTTAGCGCTTTTGATAAAGCTCTCAGGCGGGCGATCGCTAAAGCCAAAATGGAACACCTAGGGGCTAGCACTCACAGCTTTAGGCGATCGGCGGCTACTAAGATCGGCCAGGTCTTCGATACCAAACTTTACAAGAGTTTATGGGGTGGAAAGATCCTAGAAATGCCCTTCGCTACCAAGAGGTAGACGAGCATCGGGTTAGACGAGCCGCTGAGGTTCTCTAGAATTTTCCACCAACACAATTTTCGTCAGTGTACTTTGACAAAAAATGCATCAGGTTCTTTTGCGGCTAAAAATCGTATCTGAGCCGTTTAAGGTCAGCAAAGTCAGAAAAACATGACTCAAATTGTCTGAAAGTTTATAAAATTGCCCGCAATTGAGAAATATTGATGAAATATCCAAGCTGATGTGAGTTGCGATTTTTGGCTGCCTAACAAGCCAAAGTTGTTTTTAGCTATAGCTTTGCTTTGCCCAGGCTGACTGGACTAGCGAAGCCAGCACATCTCCACTTAGCGGCTTGACTAAAAAACCATCTAAGCCCGGATTGTCTTCTCGGTGCAGCCAGCTCGGATCACTAGAGTCAGTTAGCGCCACGATGGTGACGTCAGCCTGACTTTTTGCTTTCCGTCGGAGTTCGTCAATCAATGGCTGCGACCAGGTTTGGCGGTTACCGCCCAGAATAATCAGGTAGGGAACGGATTGATCAACTTGAGCGATCGCCTGATCAACGGTATCTGCCACACAGACAGAGCACCTGAGATGCTCTAGTGTTGTTTGAACCAACTGCAAATCTTCACATGGTTGTTCTAAGAGAAGAATGTATCCTTGGGTGCGGTTCATTTTGAGTCCAATTCATTAAACACAGCAGCAAAACCCTATCTATCTTGAGTTGACCAGAAATTCTTTAAATTTGTTTTCAATCTCAGCCTTGACTTAAATGTTTCCAAAAGGGGAAAGAGAGAGCTGCGCTTTTGTCGGTGAGCGGGTAAAACTCAGCTTTAAAGGTGTATTTCGCTGAGCTTTAGGTCAACGGGTAATGCTGCATCAATCGCACAGGGCTGTTATCCCATTCTTGAATAAATTTAAGCTCGGTAAAATCAAGTAAACTTTCTTGAAATTTTTCTCCGATGGCGACAGTTAAACCCGTTTTCCTTTGTATGACAAGGGGTGTAGCTCGCGATCGCGTGAAAAAGATCGATTTCTTCCGAAAGGAAGAAATTCATGAAACTTCTTCACAGATGACTCAGCTAAAAGTGTCTACTAGCTTGTTGTGGAGCTTTTTAATAGCTGGATTGAGCCAAATACATGTTTAAATCTGAAGATTTTAGTTCTAAAGATTTAAGATGTTGAGCTACTTAAGCAAGGCTTACTATGACTATTCTTAGTTCTTTTAAAATCAAATGATTAAAAACCATCGATTTCTTTTATCTTTTATGGGGCTGACGATATCGTCTCTGTTGCTGAGCTGCGATCGCTTGGCTGAAGACTTTTCAGTTACAACCGATCGCTACGAAGCCAGAGCAATTACCACTTATACCTGGCAAGTGAGCTATCAAGGACAGGCCGATATTCCTCAAGCCCTACGCCAAGAAAACTTTGAATCGACCTCGCTGGTCAACCGTAACGGCATTGAGCCAGAAGCGGCTGTCTCTGGCCCAGATGACCAAGGACTGTGGTGGCCAGAGTTGCCGCCGCGGCCCACTGTCGATGTTTTAGAAGCGAGTCAGCGGCAGGGAGAACAGCGCTCTGATGCTGAACTGCTAAAGTCTGTCCACTATGAAATTGCCTTTGAGGCGGCAGCAGACTCTCAGCAGACGCTACCTACGAACTACGCTGTCTATCGGCAAGCGGTCAAAGCGATCGCGGCTGATCAAGCCTTGGTACTCACCCTTGGCCCAAATCAAGCCTCAGTGATTAAAGCCGAACCCACCCCATAAAAAAGGACGCCACTAGTGGCGTCCGCTCTCTTATCCGATCCGATATTAATAAGGCTTAGTGAAGGGCTGTCTAGCCCAGCAATTCTTGCGATCGCCGGACAAAATTTTCAGCCGTCAAACCGTTTAGCGCCATCACGTCGGCGGCACTAGCAGCTGTTTCGCCTCGTTTCCAGGCAAACACATCTCTAGGCGACGTGCTACGGAGCATCACAGGTTCTAGCATTGCACTTGACCCGCCAGTAATTCCTAGCAGCGCATCTCCACCAAAAAGCTGGTTAAATTCGGCGTCGCTTAAAAATTGACCATCCGCCTCCGAGCAGGTATCCCAAGCGGTGTCGCTAGGGCGATACAGGCGACGGGGGTTGATAATAGCCACAATTCGCGCGCCCAACCCCTGTTGGGCTAGATGGGCTGCGGCTTCATAAACGGGTAGCAAAGTCATATCGCCAATGACGGCAAAGACAACGGTTTTGTCACCTTCCCAGCTTTGCAGGGTAATGGCTCCTTGTTGTAGGGCTTGGCGGGTTTGGCTAAGGGTTGTGCGTATGGGCAACGGTGACTTGCTAGCCGTGATGGTAATGCCTTTGTTGCGAGTTGCGATCGCCCATTCGTAGCAGACTTGAATGCTATTGGCATCTACCGGAAACAGCGGAAACACGTTGCCATTGCGCATCATTGCCGCAAAGTAGTTTTCAATTTCCGGGCGCTGATGCGTCCAGCCGTTGCGTCCTTGTTCTAAAGCACCCGCTGTAAAAAGCGTTACGGTTGCGGGGGTTGGGCGGCGCAGTTCTGCCATTGCCTGCGTTACGGTTTGCCAAATGGGCAAGCCATTGATAGCAAACGACTCATAGGAACACCAGAGCGTTCTCGCTCCAAACAGAGCCAAACCCGCTGCCAGCCCAGAACAAGCATCTTCGCTGAGGGGTTCATAAACTTGTCCCTGGGGGCCTTGATAGTAGGTGTCATCCACGGTGGGATGAACGATTTTGAGCGCCTGGTTAATATTGTTGATGCCAGAAGCAGCGTTGCCATCGGCGTTGGTAACCACAAAGTTGGGATCTTGCTGTCCCACGTAAGCAGCCAAAGTTCCCATAGCGGTAGTTGCTACCTGCTTTTCACCGAGGCTAAATTCTGTCAGCGGTAAGTCACCCAACTCAGGCAGCGGCAGTTCTTTTTCGGTAACGGCGGTTTGGGCAGCAGGGCCGCCGCCAGAGCGGGCAAAGTTGGTTCGTACCAGATGCCATGCTTCGGCGGGTAAAGCCCGTTCTTCTAGCGCTGCGACAATGTAGTCTTTTTCGAGGGTGTCGCCAGCGTAGAGGTTGTGGGCTTGAGCGCCGCGTTTGTGTACCCCCGCGCCTTTGAGTTGTTTGATGATTAAAACGGTGAGGGTACCCGATAGCGCCGATTGAGCAGCGCGATCGACCGCCGCCAAAACGGCTTGGGTAAATGCTAAGCGCTGCTGTAGCGAAAAAGCCGTGCTATCTACATAATCACCCGATTGATTAGCATCGTCGTAGTCTTTGGCATCTACTAGGATGACTTGCTCAAAGCCATTGCCGCGCCAGTAAGCCAGCATGTGTTCGTTGGTTTGGGTAGACACCATGCTGTGATGTTCTTGCGAAAAGCCATTCCAAACCAGAATAGGCAGAAAATTGGTGACTTTAGGGTAGGCGGTATGAAAGTGGCCAAAACTACTCATAACATAGGGTTCACCTAGCCCACCGTCACCAATGGTTACCGGAAACAAAACCCCCGGATGCAGCTTAGCTCCGGCCATGGCAAAGTGCTGCCCCTGCCCCAACGGCCCCGCTGGACTCAGCAACCCTGGAATTTGACCAGAAAGATGCCCTAGCAAACCGTGGGTTTCTCGAAAGCGCTCTCCGAGTTGCTGAACGGTTTCGATGCCCATAGCTTCTAGGGAGCGATCTAGAAAGACCGTACTGTAAAAACCAGGGGCGTGGTGGCCCACTTCAGTGACAATGTTTTTGTAGCCCAGCATGATCAGCGCAGCAATGCCTTCAGCTACGCTGGCAAAGCCGCCGGGGTGCCCAGAGGCTTTAGTGGCCGTGGTTTGTAAAGTCAGGTAGCGCAGAGCATCGGCGGCTAGCAGGGTTTGATAAACGGCAGCGGCATCAGTGGGGCTAGCAATAGCGGTTTGATTCTCTGCGATCGCAGGTGTTTTACCGTAGATTTCAAAATCGGGCCAGAGGTCACCAAAATAGCGAATTCCCTGGCAAAAAGCCGGCAGGGTTGGTGTTGTGCTTGCTGCTGTCATGCTTGAGGTACCCAACTTCATCAAGAGTGCAATATTCAGTTGTAGATAAACGCTTAAGTAAAGCGTCTACTTAATAATTGCTTAACACTCTCATACTACAGGGGAATGCTAGACAGCCAGCATTCCCAACATAGAAAATTGTCTGCAGATGCTATTGGGAAGCGGAAGTAGCCGCCGGACAGTGGGTTTTGACGTATTTGACAGCCAGCGGCGTAATTTTTTGTACCGTGTGGATAATGACAGATTTGTCTAGTTCTTGCCAGGGGCGAGGGCGGGTAAAGTTACAGGGCTGTAAAATTCCCCAAAGCTGACCGTGAGACCATAAGTGGGCATGTACTAGCGAGCGATGGCCAAAGTTTTGCCGTTCAAATTCTAAATTGACCACAGCCGCATTGGCGGTTTCGACATCTTCAATAAAAATTGAATGCTCTCCTCGCAAAGCGGCGGCAAACAGCGGATCTTGCTGCTCTAGTTGGGTGGGGTCTTCCGGCTTCCAGTGGGTATCGGTGAGGTCGGCAAAGGCATCGCTACGCCGCCAGCAAAAGGGTACCTGCCCTAGGCGGCTTTCAGGGTGGCGCAGATATAAAAAGCAGCGATCGCAGGCCAAAAGCTTGCCTAAAGTTGGCAGGAGTTCCGTAAAAAGTTCGGCGGGGTCGCGCTGAGGTGAGAGTAACGCTTCGAGTTCGGGCGGATAAGCAGGGTTTTCCATAGCTACTGGGCAAACTTCCAGATTAAAGTTTTGACAGGTGCGGTCTGCAATTGTTCAATGAATTCTTGATTGTTTTTGAAAGCCATCTGATTGAGATAGGTGGCATCAATATGAACGGTAAATTCCTTTAGCTTAAACGGCCACGGATCAACGCTGACGGTGGTGTCTTCTCGTTGCGAAACGGTATATCCCCGCTCATCAGGGCCAGGGGTAATTTCCAGCGATCGCTGGGCATCGGGCAACTGACGCTGACACAAAATCAGCGATAGGCGATCGCACCAGCGCATCAACGCATAAGCTCGCTCTGCTTCAGTAGGCTTAATATCCATTGATTTAAGCCACTGCTGCTGGCGTTTTTCTAATTCATCTAAAAAGCGAGCGAGTTCTTTTGAATCTTGGCGGCGGCCTTCGTTTAAATAACTAACGTGCATAGCCGTCAGCAAGGCCACCCAGCGGCTCCGATAGCAGGCGTTGTCAACATGCTCACGCAAATCGTCTACACAAAGCTGGCCGTCGAGGGTAAAGTCTAACGGCGCACCCGCTTCGCTGAGATGGTCGCCTTCCCATTCCCGCTCTAGGTCATCATGGTGGGAAATAGCAGAGACAATATCGACAATGTAAGAGATCTCTGCTTGCGACTCCCAGTATCCGGCCAGTTGCGAGGCCAGTAAAGCATGGGCTCGGTGGTAGATTACCTCCCAGCCCGTATTCACCAAATTTACAATCATAGCTGTGTTGTCGGGCTTATTAGAGAACGCTGGCTCAGGTTGAAGACTTGGGCACAATCGAGGCTTGAATGTCGGTATCGCTAGGGCGGGTATACCAGTAAGCCCAGGCAATTAAGACAAACTGAAACGGTAGCCGAATGGCATGAAACCAGTTACCGTCGGGAACACCCGCCAAGTGAATATGATTAACTGCCATGTTGATATTGGCCGGATACACTGCGATAAAAAGAGCGATCATGCCCCAGGCAGCCAACTGACTCAGCGCCGGTACCAGCAGCGCCAAACCCAAGCCAATTTCAATAACGCCGCTGATGTAAACCAGTGCCAGCGGGTAAGGCAAAGCGGCAGGAACGATTTTGACAAAGGGTTCAGAGGCCAAAAAATGCAGCGCTCCGGCAACCACAATACAGACCGCCAAAACAACGCGCAAAATTTCGCGATTGCGCTTCCAAGAAAGAGTCATTGAGAAAACTAATTATTTGAGTAAATGCCAAAAGAAATTGAAATTTGATCTCGCGATCGCTTCAAAAATTTTTGAGCAGTTTCAGCATAGAGCCGAATACTTGATAAGGCGTCTTTCCAAAGTCTAGGATTCTCCGAGCAACAAGTCAGTAAAAATCAATAGTTAGATAGAGGCTAAAATCAATAAATCTCTTTACGCTCTATCAAGGTCAACTAAATAAACTCTAGTTTTTCTGATTTTTACTGATAGCGGTTAGCTATTAAAGTTGAAGCACTTAAATGGCTGAAAGTCTTTGACAAATAACCTCTTATTCTACCTTCAGCCTTTAGCGGTAAGTAGCGCTAAGCCAACCTTGCAGATGTTTTGGCAATACGAATTGTAATATCAAGCCATCAGCGATCCTGCTGTCTCTTTTTGCCTTTTTATAAGCAAATTCTAAAGAGATTCGGCCATCCAATTGCCAATAACTAAAGCTTAACAGCGCTTCTTGCCTATTTTCTGCCAACTTATTAGCTGATCAGCCGTTAGAAGTTTTATCTTTATTTCCTTAGTTTTAGTGATGATGAAAGTGAATTCATTCGTCTTTTCAGCCTTAATTTTAGCCGCACTCCTGTTACCTGCTTGTGCGGGCAATAACGTAGCAGAAAACACCGCCGCCGATGACGACACAACCCTCGAAGAAGTCGCTGAGTCAGGGGAAACTTTGACGGGTGAGTCTGTGGTGATTAGAGGCCAGTTTGAGGCAAAAGTTAGCGATGCCCTGTTTTTGGTGCAGGATGAAAACTTCTTAGAAGGTGAAGCTGTTTTGGTGCTGAACTCAGCTGACTCTGGCTTTACGGTTCCAGAAGACGAAGCAACTGCAATTTGGGTTACGGGTGAAGTGCGGCAGTTTACAGCAGCCGAGATGAGGGATTATGAAGCGGAAATTGACCCCGCCGTCTATGCAGATTACGAAAATCGCCCCGTTATCATTGCTGAAACGCTGATGCTGGCACCTAGCCCAGAAGAAATTGCCGAAAATCCAGAGGTTTTCTATGGTCAACCGATCGTAGTTTACGGCGAAGTAGAATCTGTGATCGATGCTGGGGTATTTACCCTAGAAGAAGCTGAATTGTTTGATGCCACTCGTCTGCTGGTTGTTGGCCAATTTCCTGATCCAGTAGAAGCCGGAGAGCGAATCGCCATTAGAGGTCAACTACAGCCTTTTGTCGCGGCTACTTTTGCAGAAGAGTATGATTTGACGTTTGATCCGGCTGTGCAGTCAGAGTTGGAAGCTGAGTTTGCTGAAGCTCCCGTTTTGCTGGCTGAAGAGATTACCAACAACTAAACCCAAGCCGGGATTGCTAATAGCGTCTTTCATTTTTTCATCTAAAAAATGAGACTTTGAATTTGGCTTTTTAGCGATTGAAAATTTGCAGCGCAGGCGCTTCTATAGCCAAAGCTAGAAAGCCAGGGGCGGAAGCAACGCTTTTCTGTCAGCAGCTTTTAGCCATCGAAGTGTCTCAACGCGGGTGGCTACAGTTATACCCCTCTTTTATCAGGCTAGGAAAAATCGACAAACTTACGGCGTCTTGGCCTACAAGCAATCCCAGGTCTGACCTCAGTTTGATAGAAGAGGGATATTGAGAGGGTGAACAAGCACCAGCAGCCTGTTAGCGCTTGGACTGGGCTAGCAGTCGGGCGGCTAAAATACCCCCTAAAAAACCAAACAAATGGCCTTCCCAAGATATACCAGGTTGATTGGGTAAAACACCCCATACCAAACTGCCATAAAGCATAAATGCCAACAGCGATAAGGCAATACTGACGACACTGCGCTCGAAATAACCTCGCAGCAGCAGAAAGCCAAAGTAGCCAAAGATTAAGCCACTAGCTCCAATATGAACCGAGTTTGGGGCACCCGTCAGCCAGGTGCCCAAGCCGCTAACAACGCCAGCGATCGCCGTTACCCATAAAAAATCGCTGGTTTCTCGCAGCATAACGAACCATCCTAAAGTCAAAAGCGGGATGGTGTTAGCCAGCAAATGCTCTAGATTGCCATGGAGAAAAGGGGCAAATAAAATTCCGCGCAGGCCAATAAAGCTACGTGGCCAAATTCCATAGTTGTCTAGGTAGCCACGCAGCAAGGCTTCATCGACAATCTCCGTAATCCACATCAAAGCCACGAAACCACCCAGGATAAACACCTGGAGTTTTATCTCTTGAGCAATAGTGCGGCTGTTATCCTGGCGCATGGCAGTAAGCGTGCAGTACTTTTTCTCTATCTATAGCTTGTCAAGCCAGTAATGGCGACATCTAAACTTATTTTTTCTTGAAAAAGTTGTTTGAGCATTGAAAAAGGATCCAGCCTCAACGAGATTGGATCCTAAAGCCCTCAACGGGCAATATTCACTTCTGGGGGGCAATCGAAATAAAATCAAACAAAAAATTGGTGGGGGGGAATCCACTTAAGCGATCGCTAGCGATCGCGACGACGCAGAAGGCTACCAGCACCAACCACCAGACCCAACCCCAACAGCGCAGTTGGCTCAGGGACGGCAACGGCCGTGAGGGCAAAGTCAGAGTCCTTATGGCCACTGAACTTAGCGTTGTCAACGGGCGTTAGTTCAAAGAAGGAGATCTTGGTATCGCCGAAAGGATTCAGAATACGCCAAGATGCTCCACCCCCAAAGGTTGGGGCAGATAGATTCTGCACAGAACCAGAAGCTAGGCTCCAGATCGCATCGAAGCTGCTACCGTTGCCGACGACAGAGAGCGTTCCCTCAATAATGCCATCAGCCGTAATTTTAGCAACTTCGTTGATGCCATCAAAACGGCCACCATTTGCCTTGCTTAAATAAAGGAAGCTGAGGTCGATGTAATCGACGACACCTTCAGCAAAACTAACCTTCAACACATCACCGACGTCAATCTCTCCTTCAGACGGATCGCTAGATCCTTTACCGCTCGTACCGTCTTCAGAAATACCGATACCTGTCACACCTGCAAATGACTTTTGCGTCATTAAGTAGTCGCTTGGTTGCTCAACGCTCAGCGTAAAACCATTGACTGTGCAAGTGCTGGTGCCAGGGCAGCCTGCACCGACTGCATCGGTTGCCGTGAAGCTGGCTGCTTGGGCGGGCAGCGCAATTGCCCCAGCCAGCACACTGACCGCAGAGGCCATTAGATAATTGCGATTGAAACTCATGATTGCTCCCTTAAGTGTTATCCAGATAGAAATCTAGCAAAATTACCCAGAATATGTGCAGACGACCCCTAGGCGTTTTCATTTAACTTATCCGAGAAAATCGAGATCTGCTAAGCGAGATGGCTGAACTTCACAGAACCTTAATTTTACTGCGCTGGTTGGATGAAAGCAGGAGAGTTAGCCGCTTTTTTTCTCAGTAAAAACACGCAACTGATTTTGTTTGTTTGCCTATGTTTCCAGACTTACAACCGCAGTTGCACTCAACACAGCTCCCAAAGCCCAGAAATCCATCGTCCGATATAAATGCCGAAGTTCCTAAATTTGGCGATCGCACTAATTTTGCAATCTGTAAAACTCCATAAGCGTACTACAAGTCAGCAGGTGGTCAACTCAGGGAAAATTCGTATCTCCTTTTCCGAATAAATACCAGTAACTTGCCTTGCGTTGCGTAGCCACAAGAAAACCCGCTTGTATAGCTACGGCTAAAGGCAGAAAGCTGGAGGCAAAATCAAAGCTTTTCTGTCAGCGGCTTGCAGCCGTTTAGCTATCTCAACGCTAGTGACTTCAGCTACACAGGGTTGAGAGAGCTATACAAACGGGTTTTTGGGGTTAACGTGACAAACGGGTGCGGCTGGCGCTTAGCCTTAGCGTATTTGCACAAATCCTGCCTGATTGAGTAGCGTCTGCCCTTGATTACTCAACAAAAGCTGGGCGTAGGCTTCTCCGGCTTGCTGGTCGCTTTGGCCGTCTTGCTTAATGACCACAAACAGGCGGCGGGTTATCGGATAAGTGCCATCGCGAAAAGCAGCCACATTGGGTTGGTTGCGCTGGGCTGGGCAGTTTTCTAAAGGAATGTAGGGTTCTGTATAAGGGGCCACCAGTTCGTTGGCGGTGGTGCCAATGGGTAGAGGGCGGACGGTACATTGACCAATGACTTCTGGGGCTGAGGCATAGTAGATCGACCCTGGGGTGCTAGATACTGCTCGCAGCGCTGCGGTGGTGTTATCAACAAACTGAACCGGGGCACCTAAATCTGCACCGCCTAAAAGGGTTTCGATAAAAAACTCGACCGTGCCGCCTTCTGCCGTTCGCGAATAAGGCACAATGGGCAGATTGGGGCCACCGACTTGTTGCCAGTTCACCACCTGCCCGGTGTAAATACTTCTTAGCTGATCTAGGGTAAGGCCAGGTAATGGCAAATCAGGATGCACCGCGATCGCCAAACCTTCAATAGCGACCGGAATCTCCTGCAGACTGAAACCCCGCTGTTGGGCTTGCTGATATTCTTCAGATTTGAGCGGTCGAGAAGACTGAGCAAACGAAAGCTGGTTATTTAGCAGCATCTCAATGCCCACGCCCGAACTAGGCGGTCTGCCAACGGGGTTGACGTAGCGTAGCTCAAAGCTAGGCCAAACCGTTTGAACAAGTGGATCAACAGCCGTGCGTACAGGTGCCCAAGTCGTGCTGCCGCCGTAGCTGAACAATCCTTGAGGAACGCCACTAACGTTGGCAAAGCTGTCTGTCGGGGAGGGTAAGGAAGGGGACGTCGCAGAAGGGGAAGACGAAGGGGTGTCTGTCGGCTGATTCAACAATCCCCCCAAGCCTAGCGTCCCGCTACGGCTCAGCCACCAAAGCCCACCCCCTACCAGCCCCACTGTGACCAAGAGCGCCGCAATTAAAGCAGGTGTTTCGTTCTTTGCCGCCATATCTTTTGTTTAGTTGAGACGAGTTGAGCAGACTAGAAAAACCGAGAAATGATTTGATAAATCAGTCGAAACAAGATGGCGATCGCAACTGCAATCAACGCTGCTATTAAAGCAATGATTAAAACGTTTTGCCAGGAAAGTAACTGTCCAGGATAAAGACGCAGCATCAGCACCAGCCCCAAGCTGATCACCGCAATAATTGCCAGATCAACCCGTTCAATGATGCGTCGCCACTGAAGAAACGTCAGCGCTGCCATAAACAGCAGCCAGCTCCCCCCCCCAACCAGTGTCACCCCCAAAAAACTAACCAGGGCGATCGCAACCAAGCTACCTTCAAAGCCTGTAAACGCTGCCCCTCCCAAAACTTCTAGCAGCGAAAATTGAGGTCGAGGGGCAGGCGGGGCAGGCGGTGGCGGAGCCGGGGGGGGAGAACTAGACGCAGCGGCAGACGGTGGCTGAAGGGCGGTAGAAGCGGGAGGGGGTGACGGCGTAGTCGGCGGCGACGGCGGTGCGGCAGGTGGTTTGAGCGCCTGCAACACCTCTTGAGCAGAAGCAAAACGCTGGTGAGGGGCGCTTTGCAGCATACGATTGAGCACCGCCGCCAAACGAGGACTCACCTGTACACTTTTTTCCCAGTTCCAGGTGTTGCGATAAGAGTCAAAGAGATCGCCCGCAGGTTTACCCGTCAGCAGCGTTAAGCAAGTGACGGCTAGGGCGTACAAATCGGTAGAAGGGTAAACCGCTCCACCAGACATTTGCTCGGGGGGGGCAAACCCCATTGAATAAATGCCTGTAGACTTAGCTGGACTGCTGCCTTGTGCCTGAGTCACTTGCTTAACAGCGCCAAAATCTAGCAGATAAAGTTTGCCATTACGATGCCGCATAATATTAGACGGCTTGATGTCTCGGTGAATCGTCTGGTTTTCGTGGACGAAAGCGAGAACTTTGAGAATGGAATTTAAAATTTCTAAGATGGCCGCTTCAGAAAGCGGCCCGCGTTGCTCTAGTTCGTGTTCTAGGTCTTGGCCGTCGATGAATTCTTGAACCAGATAGAAAAATTCTTCTGGTTGCGAGGTGCCTAACCCTGGAACTACCAGCGGAAAAAAAGCATATAAATCAGGAATTTGCGGGTGGCGATCGCCTAACGCCTCTAGTACCTGAGCTTCTCGTTCAAACAGGTCTTGGGCAATTTGCAATTGATCCGGATTGAGATTGCCAGAGGGTTGAAACTGCTTTACCACACATTGCCGCATGGTTGGCGTATAGCGATCGCAGGCCAGATAAGCCGTACCAAAGCCACCTTTACCTAACAGCTTGATGGGCAAGTAACGACTGCTGAGAATTAAAGGCATGCCGCAGGTAACGCAGAACTTTTGCTGTACCGTCTTCAATACAGCAGAACTATCAAGGTCAGCAAAAGCGTTAATCGGTTTAGGACAGCTTGGGCGCGTGCAGTGCAGCTCCATGAGGATTTCTTCGTCTACGAAGATTTTTAGCTAGAGGAGGGGTGAGCGTTCGCTTGAGACAAGCTAGGGTTCACCGCCGTGGCGGCGGCCTCAGCCGAACCCGTTGCCGACTTGGCTGAAGCCTTGGAGCCATCAGACTTGGGCTTACTGTTTTTAGTAAAGTCTAAAACGCGATTGGTAAACTGCGGCAAAATCTCTTTTGTAAAAGCTTCAGCAGCCTTAGAACGGTATCGGTTGGGATTAAAAATAGCAGATAAGGTGCGATTCACCACAACTGAGTCGATTTTGGTTCGATGCAGCACGCCCATTTGCAGCTCTTTTTCAATTGCAGAGATAGAGACAAAGGCAACACCTAAGCCGGATTGAACCGCGTTTTTAATTGCCTCAATCGAATTTAGCTCCATTTCAATTTTCAGCCGTCGCGTCTCAATCCCGGAACGAGTCAACACCTGATCAATCACTTTGCGAATCGTAGATTGCGAATCGAGGGCAATAAACTTCAGCTTATACAGGTCTTCTCGCTGAATCACCTCTTGGCTAGATAAAGGATGAAAGACTGGCATAATCAGCGCAAGTTCATCCTCAGCATAGGGAATAATTTCAAGGACGTCTTGCAACTCAGGCAAAACTTCCCCGCCAATAATCGCTAAGTCAACCTGGCCATTCGCAACACTCCAAGAGGTGCGACGGGTCGAGTGCACATGTAGTTGAACAGCCACATCTGGATAGCGCTGGCGGAACAAGCCAATCATCCGAGGCAGCAGGTAAGTCCCTGTTGTCTGGCTGGCTCCCACAATTAACGTTCCTCCCTGCAAACTTTGCAGGTCTTCAATGGCACGACAAGTTTCTTGGCAAAGGCTTAAAATGCGATCGCCATAACTCAAGAGCAAGTGTCCTGCTTCCGTTAGCTGCGCTCGCCGTCCCCCTCGATCAAACAAAGGAACGTCTAGCTGCCGTTCCAGGTTTTGAACTTGCAGACTGACGGCTGGTTGAGACACATACAAGCTGTCTGCAGCCCGCTTGAAACTCCCCTCAGCCGCAATGGCTTTGAGAATGCGGAGTTGATCTAGGGTAAAGGGAAGGTCAGACATGATTGCTTAACCTGAAGTTAGAAAAAGTTTGAAAGCTGAATGGATACACAACGTGTAGCGATATGAGTAGACTTTGATAAACATGAACGGGCGAGGAATGCGGCTGAACACCTATGGGAAATTGCAGAAGGCTCAAGCGCTTGCCCTGCAATCCCTAGATTACTTGTTATTCGGACTTGCCGAAACAAGCCGAGAGCAAAACCTAAAGATTTTATGAAACGCCAGGTTATTCAGGACTTTCTGAATTTACCAGGAATCGCGGGTGTTGCCCTAATGGATGGGCGATCGCGGCCATATTTTTGTGGTGTCGATCAAAACTTAAATTTTCAGCAGCGAGAAGCCCTCGCTCAAGGCATTCAGCAGGTAGTTGAAACCACCCCTGCTGATTTAGAATCTTTTGCGTTTCAGTTTGCTAGCTGTCAGGTTTACATTTACAAGCTCAGTCAGGGGCTAATCCTGATGGTGCTAACTCGCGAAAGATTGGCTGCTCGGCCCTATTATGCTGCCATTGCTGAACTCAAAGCTTCGCTGCAACAAGACTTGAGTAACGCAGTTGCCACTTTTAAGCTGTTTGCTGGGGCTGCCCACCTCAGCCCAACAGACAACTCAGAGACTTCGGTAGCAGCCAAGCCCTCACCGCCGCTGCCACCGATCGCTCAGGCAGCCACAGGGTCTGAGCCTAGATCCGCTTCCACTCAGGCCGAGCCTCCACCTGTGCCCACTGCTAGCGCTCAGTCGGCAGCGGCTGTTGAAAAGCCACCGCTTGCGGCTGAAGCAGTCGAACCTACCGCTGTGGCTAAAAAGCCAGCCCTCCCCAGATCAGCCGCCCCGACCCAGGCAGAACTGCTGACGGCGCTCAACCAACTAAGTGAGTTTAGCGCTCGCTATTTGGGCAAGATTGTAGTAGCCAATGCCCTTAGATCGTCTCGACCTCAAGACATTGACTGGCTGCAACTGTTTGAAATTGATCGCAAGGGAGCTATCACGCTCAAAATCGATAAAAATCTTAACAGCCGCCTTAGTCAAGAGCAGTCTATTTGGGTACAGCGATGGGCGTCAGCCTTCGCAGAAAAATGTACCAAAATCATTCGCAATTATCCTCAACTGCTCGAAGAAGAGACGTTTGACCCTAAGTGTTATTGGCTGCTGTTCAAGTCTGCTTCTCAGCCTGAATAGCACGAACTTTCTACCCCCCAAAGCAGAGGCTAGCGCTCGATCTGAGCGAAGGCGCTAGCGCCTATTGATCCATTAGCTTCTCTAACGGGTAGCTTTTCGACTCAAGCTAAAATTCATTTTCGAGTTCTTGGCTAAAAACCCTTTCCTTTAGACGTTCTTTTGCTTGTTCATGGCTAAAATTGTTCGGCTAGAACCCATTGCCCAAGAAAGCAGCGTTCAGACTAATAGCAACCTGCTTTCTGTTTTACTCAACAAAGACCTCGATGTCCTTAAAGAATGCGGCGGACGAGGGATGTGTGCGACCTGCCACATATATGTGCAGCAGGGGATGGAAGCACTAACGCCGATCAACCGTCGAGAGCAACGAACCCTCGAAATTATTACCTCCTGTCGGCAGAATTCGCGTTTAGCCTGCCAAGCTCGCGTTCAAGCAGAGGGGGTAGTGGTGGAACTGCCGCCCGGTATGTACGTCAACTCTCTACAAGATATTGAAGATTTAATCGGACGGCGGGCTGATCAAGACTTGCTTCACCCCATTACAGGCGAAACCCTGGTTGAGGCTGGTAAGCTGATTACACGCTCCACCTTGAGGCAGCTAGAAGATACGAGTAGCTTTAAAGTGGGTGAATACTTTCGGCAAACGACTGATTATTAACGCGCTGGCAAAAATTTTTGAGCTGAGCAAAGTCTTCAAAGAGAGGTCTGACTGCTTAAGATCTGGTTTGCTGTTAGGGGGCAAGCGCTAGCGGGTTGTTGAGGCAACCGCCACCCATGCGTGTTTTTGCTGAACCTGTTCGCCTTCAAAACTTTTCTGTTACAAACTGTACGGCAGAGGTATGGGCCAACTCGATAGATTTTAGGCATCTGATAAAGTAGTCAGAATAGAAAAAGGGCTCGCTTTAATATGTTCCTATGCAAGTTAAGTTAAAACTCAATGCTCGACAGCAGCATGTTTTGTGGGCAACGGTTCGTCGTTATGTAGAGACGGCTGAACCCGTTGGTTCCAAATCCTTGGTCAAAGACTATGACCTCAAGGTTAGCCCAGCCACGATCCGCAACGCGATGGGCTTTCTAGAAAAATCAGGTTTGCTTTATCAGCCTCATACGTCAGCCGGACGCATTCCTTCAGATTCTGGCTACCGTATCTATGTAGACGAGTTGATTCAGCCGGCTGACAAGATTGGCCGCAAAGTTGATAGGCTTTTGCATACTCAACTGGACTGGGAGGGGTGGAGCTTCGAGGCGCTATTGCGCGGCGCGGCTCAAATTCTCTCAACCTTGAGTGGTTATGTCACGTTGATTACGTTGCCGAATGCCAATCAGGCGGTGCTGCGACACTTGCAGCTTGTACAGGTTAGCCCTGCGCAAGGGCTGTTAATCGTGATGTTGGATTGCTATGGGCCTCAGTCTATTTTGATACAGTTGCCCGATTTACTAGGTGAAGCAGCGACTCAGCCTGAGCGACTAGAGCGGGAATTGCAAATTCTGTCTAATTTTTTGAATACGCACCTCAAGGGAAGAACGCTCAATGAGGTGACATTGTTAGATTGGAGTGAGCTAGATCAAGAATTTCAGCGGTATGCTGAAACGCTACGACAGGCCGTGTCTAGCCTTTCTCGTCGCAGTCAGGCACCCGCGTCTACTCAGATGATGGTTAGCGGGTTAGCTGAGGTTTTGCGGCAGCCAGAGTTTTCAGAGTCGCATCAGGTACAGGCGATTGTGCAACTGCTAGAAGAAGAGCAAAAGCAAATTTGGCCTCTGATTTTTGAAACTGAGGATTGGCAAAGCACAGATCATCGCGTGCGAATTTGGATTGGCTCAGAAAACCCAATAGAGCCGATGAAAAGCTGTGCTTTGGTAGCTGCGATGTACCACCGCGATTCGCTGCCTGTCGGCAGTGTGGGCATTTTGGGGCCAACTCGGATGATGTATGAAAATGCGATCGCTGTGGTAGAAGCAGCGGCAGATTATCTATCAGCCGCTATTAGCCAACCCGCCTAAAGACTGGTTTTAATCATCATCTAGGGAAGAAACCGTATTCGCTAACCATCCTCTGGCTGGAAGGGATGTTCGCCCACGTCTAGACCATCTCTAGAGGCGTCTAGGGTTTGCCAAAGCTCAAGAATAGCGTTATAAGCCTCATTGGGTTTGAGTTTGCCGCTGGTTTCTAGGTTGCAGATGTGGCTGACGCGGTGGGCAAATTCCTGCAAATTGGCGTTAAAAGCTAAGTTTTCTGGTCGCACCTGGCCTTGGTACGAAGACCGAGGATTAATAAATTTATCGGAGGTCATAGCAAAGCTCCTAATGGCTTAGGTTGCCTTAACAGTAACGGAATCAGGCAAGATTTACGCTTTAGAGAGAGACAATATAGTTAAAAGCAGAGGCAGAGAGCAGGGAAAAAGCGTTGCTGTCAGCGGCTTTTAGCTATTGAGGTATCGCAGGGCTGTGGCTACAGCTAGAGCGCTTTTTATTTCAACTGGCTCAAGACTGGAGCTTCGTAGGCTGAAATAACGTAAATGCGTTCAAATCTTCTGAAGTCATTGACGAGCTATCGGGTTGACTTGGTAAGTTTGCTGACTGGAACAACCCAAGCAGGGGCTAGAGTTTGCTGGTGATTTTTGAAGGGCTTTTGATCTGACGGTTGAGGGCGATCGCTGCCCATGTCCTTAACAAAGACGAGGTGTTGGGAGAACAATTTAGCCTATCAGTGGGCTGGGTTTGCAAGAGTAAAATCGTGATTTGACTGGTCTTTAGCCTCGCTTTAATACTGAATTTTTGCGGGTAAAAAAACTAAAAATCTATCAATTTAACGGCTTTTTTCGAATCGCTACAAACCAAGCCAGTCAAGCCTGCCAGACTCGACCGTTGGCGTTGCCTCAGTAGCTTTACTGAAAATTTGCTGTCTTGATGGCTGATTGATACGGGCTAATTTAAAGCAACGATGAAGCTTCTAGCTTTAAGCAGGTAAAACCCCGTATAAATACGTTCAAATTCCGTATTTATACGACTGGGTCAATACTGGGTCAGCGATTACCTTAACGTCAAGATATTTGCGTTAAGGTAATCGCTAATCAGATTTAAGACTATGGTTCATTTTTCCACAAATCTATTTGAGAAAGAATTTGATTTTGTCGCTATTGATAGAACAGTTCATACCGTTCTTGACTTAGCCGCCCAAGATCCCTATTCTCTCTATCTTTTTTTCCATCGGTATACTTATTTCAACGCTTATGCCTCAGCAATGATCTCGCGCTTGGCTAGCTCAATTGGCTTGTCACGTTATTTATTTACCCAGCCCCATGAGAGGGTGGCTGAAGCCGCCGATCGGGGTCTGGAAATTGCCGCTAAGATCCTGACGGCAGCCGTTGATGAAGGCACTTATGAAAATCCCTCTCATCGAGCTTTGGCCCAGCTAACCCTCAAAACAGTCGGTGACTATGCCCAGCTATCGATTGAGCAGCGCAATCAGGTTTTGGTTCCCCAGTGGCTAGACCAGCTTGTGCAACGTCTGATTGTGAGCTATCAAGGGATTCCTGGTAATGTGGCGGCTCTGGTGCAGGGCATTGGCTTGCATATTGCTTCTGAAGTTTTAGGCGATCGCGAATACGCTTTAATTGACAAAGTTATTCGCCATGACTACGCCGGAACTCACTTTGATCGCTTTCTCAACGACCACGCGCAGCCGGGTGAAATTGACGGGCGCAAGTTTCATCCCTGGTGCTGGATTGTGATTCACAGTCGCTATGAAGGCAGTGGGGTCGAAGTAGAACATGCCGATTATGCGTTGGCGGCGCTGAACTTGGCGGCTCAATATCGCCCTGAATCGGAGCAGCAAGTGAGGGATTGGGCGATTCAAGGATTTAGTGAATTTGTCACGCTACAGCAAAAGCTCTTTCGAGAAATCTATCGAGAATGTCTTGATCTACGCCGAAATCACGCTACAAAAACGATAGTTTCAGTTTAAATCTAGATCCCCTGTTATTTCTTTTCTGGTTACCCGCATGGTTACGACACTCACTGCGGCCAAAACAACCCGGCATGCCGCTAATATTCTCTGCAATACGATGGCGATCGCCTACACCTTAATAGGGTATGTGACAGGTGTTGGGCTGCTACTGGCGGCTAACGGCTGGCTAAATGGCTTGGGAGTGTTTTTGCTGACCCATAGCCTGATTTATTCCGCCTATTTGACCCACGAATTTATGCACGGTACTATCTGGCGATCGCGGCGGCGTAATGCCCGCTTTGGTCAGCTAATGGGCTGGCTAAATGGCGCTTGCTACTACGGCTTTAAAGCCTTGACGGTGCAACATATCCAGCACCATAGCGATCGAGTTGACTTTTATCGGTTTAACATTCCGGCAACTGTGCAGCAGTTACCCCGCTGGCTCAAATACACCGTTCTGGCGCTGGAATGGTGCTATTTCCCGGTGGTTGCCTTTTGGACTCGCTGGCGTAGTGTGTATCTGCTGTGGAAAAATGCGCCTTATGCCAAATTACGACGACGGCTAGCAATGGTGCTGGCTGTGAGACTGGCTTTTTTTGTCGTCTTGGGCTGGCTGTCATTGAAAGCTCTTTTGCTGTATGGAGTTGCCTATATTGGCATGATTACCGTACTCCGCTGGGCCGACGCTTTTCAGCACACCTATGAAGGGTTTCCGCTTGGCTCAATTTTGCCCTATCGCCCCCCTCACTATGAGCAAGCAAACACGTTTTCTAATCTCATCTCTCGCCGCTACGTGGGGTTGAATTTGCTGTTGCTCAATTTTGGCTACCACAGCGCTCACCATGCGGATATGACCTGCCCTTGGCACAGCCTGCCACAGTTAGATCAAAGGCTGGCTGCGACAGGCGTGTCTAACTATATTTCGCTTGTCGATCAGCTAGTTAACTATCATCGGTTTCGCGTCAAGCGGCTGCTACTGGGGCAAGGCACGGTTGAACCAGACCAGGCTAAACCTGGCTTTGAACGCTTTTATGGGGCAATTGATGTTTCTTTCATTACGCTTTACTAAGAAATTGTCTTGCATGACCAAACAAAATGGCTAATTGGCAACTAGCGCTGGGCTTTGTCGCAGGCGGCATCTATTTTTTAGGTTTTGTTCCCTATCTGGTGACGATCTACCAGGGTAAAACTCGACCTAACCGGGCAAGCTGGTGGATTTGGTCGGTTGTGGGTTGGATTTTGGTTTTGAGCTATGAGTCGTCTGCGGCTGAGTCGATCAATTCGCTCTGGGTGCCAGCGGCGGCAGCGGCTTGTCACTTGATCATTGCGCTGGTTTCACTCAAATATGGCGAAGGGGGGTGGAGTCGTTTTGATCGCGCTTGCCTACTAGCCGCGGGGGTTAGCCTGCTGCTGTGGTGGCGGTTTGATGCACCGCTGATTGCCTTATTTACCAATTTGGCGATTGACTTTTCGGGAGCGCTGCCAACCATTCGTAAAACTTACCTGCGACCTGATACGGAAGAGGGGCTACCCTGGTTTTTGTTTTGGCTGGCGAGTTTGCTCAACCTGTTTGCGATTGAACGGTTTTCGCTAGAGCTGTTTGCTTATCCGTTCTACCTCTTTTGCATTCCGTCGATTGTTCTTTTTTTGTTGATCAGTGCCAAATTTAATTGGCGACCATCGCAACCGCCTCAAGAGAAATACAAAGGCTTCAATCGGGAACTGGAGCGCTAGCGGATTGGTTGAGCAAATTTATCAGACATTGGGCTAGGGTCAGCGGGTCAAACGGCTTATCCACAATGGCGGCAATGCCCTGTTGCTCAATCTTAAGGCGATCGCCAAGGCGTACTCTAGGGACGATCAACACTACCGGGATAGGTGGCAGGTTGAGATAGAGCTGCGCAGGGGTACTGACTCCGGTTGTTTCTAAGTCAAGCAAAATTATATCGGGCAGGTGTTCAAGTGCTAGCCCCCTTCCTTGCGGCAGAGAAGTTGCGACTAAGACTTGCCAACCCATCATCATTTCTAAGCTGAGCTTAATTACAGTGCCGGAATCTTCCGTCTGGTCAATGAGCAAAATGCATTTGGGCGTGTCTGGGGGGGTGTCTGGGCTGGGGAGCTGGGTGGGCTGATAAAGCAAGCTGGGGACGGGCTGGCTCATAGCGATCGCCTGCTGCTGACAAGACTACTGAATCGTTGTTTGTAGCTTAAGGCGCAAATATGTAGATTCTATGAGGATGGCGGGCGGACTATAGCGACCAACCCAGATAGCCAGAAATTTGACTGGCTAGGGTGGTCGGGTCAAACGGTTTGGTGATGACGCCTTTGGCTCCTGCGCCGTAAAGTCGGCGGCGATCGGCAGACTGGGCTTTGGCAGTTAAAAAAATAACCGGAATCGATCGGGTCTTAGCGTTTTTTTGCAGAGCCGCCAACGTGGCTAAACCGTCCATATCTGGCATCATTACGTCTAGCAAAATGGCATCTGGCGACTCGGCGATCGCCAATGACAACCCTGCCTTGCCGGAAGTCGCTGTTAGCATTTGCCAGCCGCACTCTAACATCAAGCCAATTTGGGCAATTTTGTGAATATCCGGTTCATCGTCAATGAGCAAAATTTTTTTAGCAGTCATCATAGCTGTCAGTGATCTGGCTTTGGCAAAGTGAAGTAAAAAGTGCTGCCCTGATCGGGGTGACTTTCTACCCAGATGCGTCCGTGGTGAAGCTGGACAATATTACGACAAATGGCCAACCCCAAACCAGTTCCGCCCCGTCTGCGCGAGTCAGAAGCGTCTACCTGCTGAAAGCGCTCAAAAATGGTTTCTAGCTTGTCGGCTGGAATGCCTCGCCCCTGGTCGCGGATGGCAAAGAGGGCGGCGGCAGGCTGATCGGTGACGGAAATGTGCACGGTTGTTTGAGGGGGCGAAAATTTAATGGCGTTGCTCAAAAGATTGGTCAGGGTTTGCAAAATGTGGTCAGGGTCGGCCCAAATGGCGATCGCAGTTGCCTCAACCGCTAGCTGAATGTTGGACTCAAGCGCCATTGACTGCATGGCCTGAGCCGCCTGAGACAGCAGATCAGCCGCCTCGCAAACCTGCATAGCCATGCTGACGCGACCTGATTCAATCCGCTCTAAATCTAAAACATCGTTGATTAACCGCGTTAGCCGCTCGGTATTTTTGAGCGAAATTTCTACCAGCGATTGCCCCTGTTCAGATAGCGCCCCTAGTCGTCCGGTCGAAAGCAGCTTGAGCGAACCGTGAACCGAGGTCAGCGGTGTCCTCAGTTCGTGGCTGACGACAGAAACAAATTCGTCTTTGAGGCGCTCGGTGGCTTTGCGATCGCTGATATCGCTGACCAGGGTAAAAAGCCCCCTCACTTCACCTTGCTGTAGATCGGGAATGTAGCTGGCGCTGATCCAGCGATCGCCTGTGAGATAAGGCATAGCGACTTCATAGGTGATGGTTTCTCCGGCTAAGCCCCGAACCAAATAGTTCTGAATTTTTTGGTAGGCGGCTTCACCGATCACGTCAGCAACGTGGCGTCCTCGAATATGATCGCGCGGCAGACCAAACCAATGCTCGTAGGCCAGATTATTAAACTGATAGCGCTGCTGCCGATCCACATAGGCAATCAAGACAGGCAAGGCATCGGTGGTTAAGCGCAACTGTTCTTCGCTGCGGCTGAGAGCGGCTTCTGCCTGACGGCGATCGGTCACATCTTTGAGAATCACCGTAAACACCAATCCCTGCTGCGTTTGCAGTTTAGAAATAGAAGCTTCTGCTGGAAAGGTCTGGCCGTTTTTGCGCAAGCCCACCACATGGCGGCTCCGTTCGGCCATGCGGCGAGATCCGGCTGTAGCGGCGGCAAACTCTTGCACATAGCGGCGATGGCTGGCTTGAAAAACCTCTGGCAGCAAGATGTCTAACGACTGGCCCAAAACCTCTGCCGACGCATAGCCAAAGATGCGTTCTGCGCCTTGGTTAAACAGTTGAATGATTTGCGCCTCGTCAATGGAAATCACGGCTTCGTCGGCGCTGTCTAAAATGCCAGCTAGCTTTTGCTGGCTTTCTCGTAAGGCGGCTTCAGTTTGCTGGCGATCGCGAACTTCTTGCTGCAACTGCTGGTTGATGTGGGTCAACTCAGCCGTGCGCTGGCTGACGCGTTCTTCTAAGGTATCGAGGAGCTGCGCTTGGGCGATCGCAATGCCTAGCTGATCGGCTAGCTGCTGCACCAAACTCATATCTGCCGGGTGCCACTGCCGGGGGCGATCGCATTGATGCAGCATCAAAAAGCCCCAGAGGGTTTCTTGATAATACACAGGCACAACCAGCTCAGACTGGACGGCAAAGCGCTCTAACAAAACCTGAGTATCTGCCGAAAGTGCTGGAGAACGCTCCCCAATCGAGACTTGCTGCCACTGGGCTAACCGTTTGGGTAAATCTAGCGATTCTGCTGGCAGTAGCGCAGCGGCTACGCTGGGTTGAGATAGCAGAGACGGCCACGGGGGTAAAACCGCTTCATCAACAAGGCGACCCTGGCCATCGGCTTGACGCTGCACAATCAAAACGCGATCGCAGGCCAATAGTTGCTGAATTTCGGTGACGAGGGTGCGCAAAATTTCTTCTAGGCGCAGCGATTGCGAAATCTTGCGGGTTACTTCGGCTAAAAGCTGATTCTGCCGACTTTGCTGCTCTAGATGGCGTTCGGCTTTGCGCCGTTCGCTGACGTCTAAGCCAGTGGCAATGACATACTCAACGCGCCCCTGAGCGTTCGTCAAGACGGTGTTAGACCAGGTAATTAAATGGGGAATGCCCTCTTTACTGACCCAGTGGTTTTCAAACTGGCTAGGAGCCTGACCGCGCAAAAGCTGTTGAAAGACCGCTTTGACCGCTGTTTTTTCAGCCGATAACAACAAAAAGTCCCAGGTACAGCGCCCGTAAACTTCGTCTGCCCGGTAGCCCGTAATGGCTTCGCAGGTGCGGTTGAAGCGCAAAATTTGCCCCTGGCGGTTGAGCACGACAACCAGCGCCCCGACCGTGTTCAACACCGCAGCAATAAAATCGCGTTCTTGCTTAAGCAGGGCTTCGGCTTGCTTGCGCTCGGTAATATCGCGGGCTGAAGCATAAATAATCTGCTCGTCTGCCTGGAGGACAGCATTCCACAGCAGCCAGCGATAAGAGCCATCCTGACAGCGGTAGCGGTTTTCAAAGGCGATGGTTTGCTCGCCAGCGGCTAGCTTTTTGACTTCTGCCAGGGTGGCGGCGCGATCGCCGGGATGCACAAATTCGACAAAGGGACGGGCTAGCAAATCGGCATCGGCATAGCCCAAAGTGCGACTAAAGGCAGGGTTAAGCCGCTTAAAGTAGCCGTCTAGCCCCGCTGTACAGAGCATACTCGGCGTAATCGAAAACACCCGATCGAGGGTTGCCTCCGATTGCTGCCGCTCGATAATTTCTCGCTTTAGCTGGGCATTGGTTTGCACCAACTGAGCCGTTTGCAGCGAAATCCGCTCTGCCAAAATGGCGTTGGCTAGCTGTAGTTCGGCCTCTAGTCGCTGACGTTCGTGCCCTTCTTGCTGGAGTTCGTAGTTGGTTTGTTCTAGGCGATCGCTGCGAGCCTGGAGTAATTGCTGTAGTTGCTCAATTTCTCCGAGCAGTTCGGCTGGATCTAGCACTCGCAAAAGGTTGGTCTGGGTGATCAGACCCACCAGTTCTCCCGCTTCGTTTTGCACCCCTAAGCGGCGAATACGACGCTGCTGCATTTGCTGGTGAGCTTGCCAGAGCGAATCTTGGGGTTGTAGGCAGAACAGGGGCGTACTCATCACCGAGTCTGCTTGCAAACGGCTCACCTTTAGCCCCAAAGTTTGCAGTTGAACAATGTCTCGTTCGGTGACGATGCCGATGGGCATAGGACTGTGGTGGCCTAAATGAAACCGAGTTTTCGTGATGACTACACAGCCAATCTGGTGATCTGCCATTAACTGAGCCAACTGCAAAACAGAGGTATGAGCAGGTGCTTGTACAACATCAGAAGTCATCACCTCTCCTACCTGCCGCAGCTTGAGAAAGTTGAGGGGTTGCAGGGTTTGCCGAAGCGTTGTTAGGGTAATGACGCCCAGCAGTCGGTCGGCTGAATCTAGCACGGGTAGGTGGCGAACCTGGTGCTGCTGAAAGGCCGACGTCACCGAAAAAAGACTTTTAATCTCAGCCTGCTTTAGGGTAATCACTGGCTGCGACATCACTGCTGCGATCGCCAACCCTTCCAGGTCGGTGCCCTGAGCCACCAGCGTCACCAGGTCACGTTCTGTAAAAATGCCCAGTAGCTGGTCGGCGGCCATGACCAACGCGTAGCCAACATCCATTTCCGCCGCGATCGCTGCTGGCTCCGTAGCAGCGGCCAGCTCTGCGACGAGTTGACAACTGACGCCTCTAACATAGGCCATTTGCTCAATCACCGTGGCGACTGACGCTGTAGGCGTCACAATCAACGGTTGGCGGTTGATCAGGGGGTCTAGGCTTAAAGGCAATAACGCTGTTTTGTTAAAAAACTGCATGTCTTAAAGAGAGTGCCAGTGCAGCGGAGCCGAAACAAGCCATAATGACACCTGATCCTATCGAGTTCGTTATCCCAGACCAAACTATTCATTGCTAATCTTCACAAGTCCCTCAGATTTCTTCTTTAGTCTTAAGAGTAGAGATGGACTGGAATAATGCAATACTTCTACTGCTTTGCCAACGCCAGCTTGACGCTGCGCATCATTCACTACCTGTTTAAGCAACCCGGCATTCGGCTCGCCTGTGTGACGGTGATTTATTTGGTAGACTGCTGGGTTATGAGAATTCAGTTAGAAACACCTTTGGAGCCAGTGACCCGTCTCGACTTTGAAGCTTTTCTCAAAGAGAATGGTTTGCCCTATCAGCCTTCGTTTCATGAATCGATGGCGCTGAAGCGGCTAGACATAGGGGGTTCCCCCACAGAAGTGATGAATCGCTACCATCTCGTTATTGTCTCGCATGGCATTCCTCAGCCGGAAGAATTAGAAGCCTTTCGCCAACGCTTTATTGAAGGTTTGGGGTACTGTCCGCAAAATTTAGCCTGATGCCCCTTTAATAGGCATGAGAGCGTTTTAAGCGGTTCAACATGCGATTGGCTAATTCGGCGGCGACGACTGGTTTGGTTACAAAGTCATCGGCTCCAACGCTAAAGGCGTGCCCCTCAGTCTTAGCGTCTTCGTGAACGGTGAGAAACAAAATCGGCAAAGCCTGCCAGCGCAGATCGGCTCGTAGCACCTGACACAAATCTAAACCATTGATTCCCGGCATCTCGACATCTAATACCAGCAGATCAGGATTAACTGCCGCTAAGGTCTGCCAGATTTGATTAGGATCATCCAGGGTAAAAATTTCAAACCCCCACAAAGAAAGCGTCGTCTGCAACCAGGTCAACTGTTGCGGATCGTCATCGACAAGCAACACCCTGGCGCTGCCCGTCACATCCTTAAGCGTTTGCTGGGCAGCGGCTATGACCTGCTGGGGACTGGCGGTGGCTGGCACAATACCATGAACCCCCTGCTGTACGACCTGCAAGCGATCGCTAAACACCTCGCTATTCATGCGAACCAAAATAGGCACACCGGGCTGCTGCTGCTGCACCCTGGCGAGTTGTTCGCGGTTAGCGGCGGTGAGAGTTGGGGATGAACCAGGGGTGAAGTCTAACAAAATCAGATCAGGTAGCCGCTGCGGGAAAATCGCGGCGGCCTGTTGCAGGGTAGGGACGATCACCGCTTGTATGCCCGATCGCAGGGCTTCAACCTGCCAGGTCTGGCTGTGTTCAAGCGCTTGACTGATAATCAATAATAGCGGCGAGGCGGCGATCGCCACTGACTTGACCTGATGTTTTGAGGGTTTAGCCATTTCCTGGCGCAGATCGTGTACCAGCGAAGACACCTGAGCAGCCTGCTGCGGGCTGGGTTCGTCTTGCAGCAAGCGCTCTAGCTCTCTGGCTAAGCGCGACCCCTCCGGAAACCCAAAGCTACCCAGTGAACCTACTAGCTTGTGGGCGTTGGCATAGCCAACCTGTTGCAGATCTTGGGTAAGCTGGCCGTTGTCAAGGGCGATCGCGGCAGCTTCAATGACATCTAAACGTTCTTGCATAACTGAACGGTACTGCTCCCACGCTTTAATCACAGCGGCCAAGGTTTCTGGCTTAGGCAATTTGGGGGTGGGTACCCGCTTTGGCTCAGTAGCGCTAGCCTGCTCAGCCGCCGTTAACGGTTTGAGCCGATAGCCCAAACCGTAGACCGTTTCAATCAAATCTTTAGGCGCACCAGCGGCTTTGAGCTTTTGGCGAACCCCTTTAATGTGGGTGCGTACGGCATCCTCACTGGGCGGATCTTCAAAAGACCAAAGGCTCTCAATAATCGCATCTAGGCTAAAGACTCGGCTGGTGTGGCGCAGCAACAGCTCTAACAGGGCGTATTCTTTGGGCGTCAGGTGGAGGGGCTGATCGGCATAGGTGACTTCATAGGTATTAGGGTTGAGTTTTAGCCCTTTCCACTGCAGCACTGGAGGGAGGGCGTGGGTTTCTCGCCGGAGCAAAGCTCGAATACGGGCGCAGAGTTCTTCAAAGTCGAAGGGTTTGACCACATAATCGTCAGCCCCCGCATCAAGGGCGCTAATCTTATTGCCGCTATCGTCTCGAGCCGTCAGCATCAAAATCGGTCGCTCGAAGCCCTGCTTGCGTAAATGCTGACAAAAGGTAATGCCGTCGTCGTCGGGCAAAATCACATCTAGCAGTAGCAAGTCGTAGCTAAATAGCGAGATAAATTCTTCTGCAGTTTCGCGATCGCTGGCGATATCGACGGCATAGCGCTGATGAATTAAGCTTTCTGCCAGCGTCTCCATTAAAGGTTGATCATCATCAACAAGCAGTATTCGCATAGGCTGTTTTGTGAGCGCTGCCTCTACTAATCATCAAAGGGGATCTTTTGCCTGCTTGGCAGGCACCTGTTACAAAACATTGTCTAGCGGCGGCGAAGGCACCCTAAAAAAGCCAAGACATAATGGCGAGTGGATGCTTTCCATCTGGCTTATGCAGGTAGAGCCGCCAAAGGGGCAATAGGCGCTGTGGTGACGCCAGCGGCTTCGAGATAAGCAGCAACCCGCAGCAGCGTTGTTTCTTGGTAGGGAGCGGCGATCAGCTGCACACCGATAGGCAGCGTTTCTGGTAGCCATATTGGCACCGAAATAATCGGTAAGCCAATAAACGAGAGGGGCTGGGTATACAGCCCTACGTTGGGTCTAAGGGGCACTTCCTGACCGTCAATGGTGAGCGTTTTTTGGTCGAGCGGCGGCGCCACGCCGGGGGTGGTAGGCGCTAAAATCACGTCAACGGTTTGAAAAATTGCCCGAACCCGATCGCGATACCAGTGGCGAAACCGCTGGGCTTGTAGATACCAGCTAGCCGGAATCATGGCTCCGGCGACAAAGCGATCGCGGGTAGCAGGGTCAAAATCCATCAGGCGATCGCGCAGTCGCGGCAGGTGTAAATGGCTGCCCTCGCTGGCGGTAATTAGATAAGCAGCGGCTCTGGCTCGTGCCGCCTCTGGTAACGTAATCCGCTGGACGACCTGGAGCGCCTTGGCGACTTGCTGAACAGCCGCTGCGGCTTCGGGCTGTAAGCCTCTGGCAAAGTGGTCATCTGCGATCGCAAACCGCAAGCCCTCAATGCCGCGATCTAGCTGAGGAACTGCTAAATCAGGCGATCGACCGCTACAGACGGGGTCGCGTTCATCTGGCCCTTGCATAACGTCGTAAGCCATAGCAATGTCGCGCACCGTGCGGCCAAACGGCCCTACGTGGTCAAAGCTGGCCACAAACGGATAAGCCCCCGCTCTTGATAGCCGACCATAGGTGGGTTTGAGGCCATAAATGCCGCAAAAAGAAGCAGGCACCCGAATTGATCCATTGGTATCTGAACCGAGGGTTAGCGGTACCAGCCCTGCCGCGACAGCCGCCGCCGACCCGCCCGACGACCCCCCCGACATATGGTTGAGGTTGTGGGGGTTAGGGGTCGCGCCGTAGTGGCTGTTAACGGTAACAAAGCCGTAGGCGTACTCATCCATATTGAGCGCTCCCACCAAAATTGCTCCGGCCTGCTTTAGGCGCGTAATCGCGGTGGCATCTTGACTGGCGGGTAAGTTGACCTGGTTGATTTTGGCTCCGGCCAGCGTCACCTGTCCTTGAATGTCAAACAGGTTTTTGACGGCAAAGGGAACGCCCGCTAATGATCCCGGCGATCGCCCCATCGCAATGGCCTGATCGACCTGACGGGCGTCTGCCAAAGCGGCCTCCGCTAGCACGGTGGTAAAACAGTTAAGCCGCGCGTCGTAGCGCTCAATCTCAGCCAAAACCTGAGTCACTAGCGTCTCTGCTGAAAGGGTTTGAGCTTGTACGGCCTCAGCGATCGCCGCTGCTTCTGAAAACTGCATCATGGTTTGAAAATAGGCGCGATTTCTAAATCGTCTGGTAAGGAAAATTGCAGCACGGGCTGAGCAATGGTGTGAATTTGCTTAAAGTTTTCGCTGACGCTAGCCTGAATTTCGTCTGGAATCTCCAGCTTGAAAACCTGCGCCATCAAAGCGACATAAGCCGCCGCATCAAAGTTGGAATCAGCCTCAAACATTACTTAAACCCCCGGATAATCACAAACTTAGGAAACTTTTAGCTAAACCGTACCTGCTCGCGCCAGTTTTACCGACTTCTGACGGGTTTTCCCCACCGCGATCGCTCAAATTCGCTCCACAATAGATTTATAAACCGCTGTCCCCTATGGGCTAAAAGCGCTTTCATCAACTGACGGCGCTACAATAACAGCGCATAGGTCTTAGATCGATAAAAGATATGACTACTGCTGCGCCTGCCAAAACTGAATACGAAGCTATTATCGGACTAGAAACCCACTGTCAGCTCAGTACCGAGACTAAAATTTTTTCACCTAGCTCAACTGAGTTTGGGGCTGAGCCGAACACTTATATCGATCCTATTTGTATGGGATTACCGGGCGTGCTGCCTGTGCTGAATCAAACCGTTTTGGAATATGCCGTCAAAGCTGGACTGGCTTTGAACTGTCAAATTGCCCCCTACAGCAAATTTGACCGAAAGCAGTATTTTTATCCTGATCTGCCTAAAAATTACCAAATCTCTCAGTACGATTTGCCCATTGCTGAACATGGCTGGCTCGAAATTGAACTAACCGACAGCAAAGGCAAACCCCTGCTAGACGAAAACGGCAAAGCTCTAACCAAGCGCATTGGCATTACCCGTCTGCACATGGAAGAAGATGCGGGCAAGCTCGTTCATGCGGGCAGCGATCGCTTGGCCGGATCAACCTATTCGCTGGTAGACTTTAACCGCGCTGGCGTGCCGCTGGTAGAAATTGTTTCTGAGCCAGATATGCGATCGGGTCAAGAAGCGGCGGAATACGCTCAAGAACTGCGCCGAATTATGCGCTACTTAGGCGTTAGCGACGGCAACATGCAGGAAGGTTCGCTGCGCTGCGACGTAAACATTTCGGTGCGTCCGGTGGGACAAAAAGCGTTTGGCACCAAAGTGGAGATCAAAAATATGAACTCCTTCAGCGCCATTCAAAAAGCAATCGACTACGAAATCGATCGGCAAATTGCGGCTATCGAAGCGGGCGAAACCCTGGTGCAAGAGACGCGTCTTTGGGATGAAGCCAGCCAAACTACCAGCAGTATGCGGGTTAAAGAAGGCTCCAGCGACTATCGCTACTTCCCCGAACCAGACCTGCCACCGATTGAAGTGGCAGCGCAGCAGTTAGAAGCTTGGCGGGCTGAACTGCCCGAACTTCCGGCTGATAAGCGCCACCGCTACGAGGCAGAACTGGGGCTGTCGGCTTACGATGCGCGGGTACTCACCGACGATCGCATCATTGCCGAGTATTTTGAAAAGGCGGTCAGCGCCGGGGCAAATCCTAAGTCTGCGGCCAACTGGGTAACGCAGGATATTGCCGCCCATCTCAACGCAGCTAAGCTAACGATCGCTGAAATTGCCCTCAAACCGACCATGCTAGCCGAAATGGTACAGCTAATTGACGACGGTACCATCAGCAGCAAAATTGCTAAAGAGATTTTGCCTGATTTGCTCCAAGTAGGCGGTTCACCCAAGCAGATGATCGAAGCCAAGGGACTCAGCCAAATTTCTGACAGCAGCGCCCTAGAGCAAATCATCGACGATATTCTGGCGGCGCATCCCGACGAGGTCGAAAAATATCGGGGGGGCAAGAAGAAGCTACAGGGCTTTTTTGTCGGGCAGGTGATGAAGCAAACCAGCGGTCGGGCTGACCCCAAAATGACCAATCAAATTTTGGGCAAAAAGCTCAATCAGTAGGGAGGCGATCGCTTTTTGTTAAAGAAACTTTACATAGGGGGTGTCACCCCTCCTCCCAAATATGTCATAATCTGGTATGTAGATGCACCCTGATGGTAGGGAGAGCTGCTCGCGGCTCTCCTTTTTTCTTGGCAAATTTTTGGGTTAGGCGGTTGCTGTTGCTTCAAAGCGTTCGAACTCAATGGGTGCAAGGCTTCAGCCCGATTGCCTGTACTGGCTACAGCTTTTCGCTAAACAAAGTTTTGACCCTTTCCCAAGCATCGGCAGCGGCTTCTGGGTGGTAGCTAGCGCGGCGATCGCAGAAAAAACCATGCGTTGCTCCGGCATAGCGAAAAATTTGGTGGGGAATCGCGTGCTGTTGCAGGGCAGCTTCAATTTCGTCAACCTGCTGGTTGGGAATGAGCGGATCTTCGCTGCCAAAAAAACCATAAAGCGTCCCGGTTATTTGGGGTGTTAGCGTCACGGTGGGCTGTTCTCGCCCCGGCTGTAGGGTGGTTACCCCTGCCCCATAAAAATCAGCCGCAGCGATCACATCCTTGAGCGTCGCCGCTAGATAAGTCACATGCCCGCCAAAGCAAAACCCGATGCAGCCTACCCCCGTAGGCTTGGCGTTAGCTAAGGTTCTGGCGTAGTCAATCGCTGCCTGAATATCGCTTAGCAGTTCGTCAGCCTGAGTACCGTTTTTGTACTGACGCCCCAAAACCACATCGGCGTCGCTATAGCCCACTTCAAAGTAGGGAACTTGACGATGATAAATATGGGGCGCTATGGCAATGTAGCCCTCTTTTGCAATGCGTTCTGTGACATCGCGAATGTGAGCATTAACGCCAAAAATTTCTTGAATAACGACCACTACCGGAAACGGGCCAGCGCTAATCGGCTGGGCTAAGTAGGCCGGAATTTGCCAATCGCCACTGTGGGTGTTGACGGTTGCTGTCTGGATATTAAGGGTATGCGTCATGAGCTTATGGGCTAATCCGTTATTCTCATCCTATTGAGAATCGGCAGTAGGCGATCGCCGATTTCGCTGCTTTGAACTGAGAGATGCACTGTATGCTGAGTAATGCACTTTGGGAGAAACAATAGATTCATGGCGCGTCTGGCACTGCTAAGCACTTCAGACAAGACCGGATTAGTTGAGTTAGCTCAGGCTCTGGTCAACGAATTTGATTTTGAATTGGTCAGCAGCGGTGGTACCGCTCAGACCTTAGCGGCGGCAGGTTTACCCGTGACTAAAGTGTCAGACTATACGGGTTCGCCCGAAATCTTAGGCGGTCGGGTGAAAACGCTGCATCCTCGTATTCATGGGGGTATTTTGGCTCGCCGCAGCCTGCCGGCCGATCAGCAAGATCTCGCCGCCAATGATATTCGTCCGTTTGACCTGGTGGTGGTCAATCTTTACCCCTTTGAGCAAACAATTGCTCAGCCAGAAGTAACCCTGCCGGAGGCCATCGAGCAAATTGACATTGGCGGGCCGACTTTGGTGCGGGCGGCGGCTAAAAATCATGCTTATCTAAGCGTGCTGTGCCGTCCGCAGCAGTACGACCTCTACCTCAGCCAAATGCGAGAAAACAATGGTGAGGTATCGCCTCAGTTTCGTCAGGCTTGTGCGTTACAGGCGTTTTGGCATACGGCGGCTTACGATCAGGCGATCGCTGCTTATCTGTCGCAGCAGGTGACAGATGAAAACGCTGAACTCCCCGATCGCTTGACCCTAAGCGGCCACCAGCGTCAAGCGCTACGATATGGCGAAAATCCTCACCAGCCTGCGGTTTGGTACCAAACCGGGAGCCGCCCCGAAGGGTGGGCTGCCGCCACAAAGCTACAGGGTAAAGAGCTGAGCTACAACAATTTGGTAGATTTAGAAGCTGCCCGCCGCTTAATTGCTGAGTTTCCAGCCGAGCAGGGAGCCGCCGCCGCTGTGCTAAAACACACCAATCCCTGCGGGGTGGCTCAGGGCAAAACCTTAGCCGAAGCCTACGAAAAAGCTTTTAATGCCGATAGCGTTTCTGCTTTCGGTGGCATTGTGGCGCTCAATCAGCCAATTGAAGCTGAGACGGCAACGGCTTTGACCAAAACCTTTTTAGAATGTGTCGTTGCCCCTGACTGCTCGGCTGCGGCTCAAGAAATTTTGGCACAGAAGAAGAATTTGCGGCTGTTGTTGCTGCCAACGCTCAATCAAGGGCCAGCGCAAACGGTGCGGGCGATCGCGGGGGGCTTTCTGGCTCAAGCCGCTGACGATTATTTAGAAGATCCCTCTGAGTGGCAAATTGTCACCGAGAAAAAGCCCACCGCTGCGATCTTAGAAGACTTGCTGTTTGCGTGGCGGGTGGTTAAACATGTGAAGTCGAATGCCATTGTCATTGGCCGCGATCGCACGACGATTGGGGTCGGCGCGGGTCAGATGAACCGGGTGGGTGCTGTCAAAATTGCGCTGGAGCAAGCTGAAGACCGGGCTGAAGGGGCTACGCTAGCCAGCGATGGCTTTTTCCCGTTTGATGACTCGGTGCGAACAGCCGCCGCGGCTGGTGTGCAGGCTATTATTCAGCCGGGGGGCAGTATCCGCGACGAAGACTCGATCAAAGCGGCGAATGAACTGGGTCTGATTATGGTGCTAACAGGCATCCGCCACTTTTTACACTAGCCCCAGTCGCTCAAAACCTAACGCCGCCTAGCGTTTTGACAATAGGCGGCGTTGCTAAAGGCGATCGCTAAAGGACTTTGTGGGTATATTCGTGCTGCTTAACGTTGTCTTCGGGGCTGACAATGGTTTTGGCGTTCAGTACCCGCTTCTTTTCAGTGGAATAATTGAGATCGGTGTACTGGGTACCGACAGGCACTAGCGCTTGGGCACTGGGGCGCGACTGATAGGTGCGGGCGGCAGCAAAGGCTCGATCTTTAAAGTCACTGCAAAACTGCACCGCTGCCCCGGCTTCAGCAATCATCTGGGGGCGATCGCCAGCAACGACCTCACCCAGCGTAGTGCCATGCAAGCTGCGATAAGAGGTCGGAATTCCCTTCAAGACAGCTTCTAAATAGGCTGAAGGAACAGGTTCAGCGATCGTCACTTCGCTAACTTCGCCGTCTTCTTTGGTGTAGCAGGTTGCTAGCCCAATCACAACATAGTCTTCCGTGGTCAAGTCAGCAGCCTGGGAGTAAGCAGTCAAAGTCATAAAACAGAAACGTTGAGAAGCCGTCAAGGGTTACGCCAAGCATTGTAGCTTGGTCGCTTCCAGGCAGCGCGAAAAAGCCGAAATCCGTCACAAAAGTATCTGAAGCGATCGCCTTGAAGCAGGCTAGCCGCCGCTCTAAAGCTTGCTGCTAGAGAACAAAAGAGCGAACAGGCTGATTCTCCTGCTTTGCTAGAGCGATCTAGGGATATGGCTCACCCCAAAAGTTGAACTTAAGAAAAACGGGCTGCCTTGGGTGGGGATCTTTGCCAGAAAATTGCGACGCAGCGACCACCGTTCCAGGCTTAATACTGCCTTAATCGCCACTTTACTTACAAATGGGAGAATCTACCGGGGTTATAAATGAGACTTCTGCTAGCACAGCCAAATAGCTTTAGCCAAAACAAAAAGTTTGAAGAAAATTTAAGCCATTTAATTGTCGATAAATGCCAGCAAAGCTGAGTGCTGAACTTTCTTTTATCCAGACGAATCACCCTTGTATTTGAGCTTTTCTGATTGGTAAAAATGCACAAGACTATGCCTCAATTTGCTTCAAAACGTCTGATAAAAAGCTACCAAATTTGCGCTTCACTCATCAGTGGCTTGCTTTTTGCGGGGACGCTGGGGCTGTTTTTTAGTCAGGCTGCTTTGGCCGAAACAGCGGCTTATACGGTAAATTTATCGCCTTACCGAGGCGAGAGTTTGCCGTCTATAATGCGGGCTGCTGAATCTTTGGCGAGTAGCGAAATTTCGCGCCGCTTTAACCAACAGCCTGATCTAAGCGTGGCGCAGGTAACGGTTTTAGCGGAATATAACGGTCAGATTGTGCCCGTTTTGGTGGCGACGGTTTCGCGAGAAAGCTGGCAGCGATCGCGCCAAATTCAGCAGTGGACAAGTTATTTCAATGCTTCTTATCAACTTTTAGGCTTTAATAATTTGCCTACCGCTGATCGAGGCGAACAAGCTGAGGCTGCCCCACCGCCGCCCCCTTTAAACATCTCTCCTATTTTGCTCAATCCGGTTGAACAACTGGTAGAAGCCGCTGAAGATGGTGAACTTTCTGATGCAGAGTTAATTGAACTTATTGACGCCCTAGATTAAATTAACACTGATTGATATTGCTGTATTAATTCTTATTTATAGCGATTTTATAGCAACATTTATAGCGAT
>NZ_JBQLZL010000064.1:47288-100928 GCF_052168255.1 Almyronema sp.
TTAAAACACTTCAATTGCGGAAAGCCGCTGACAGAAAAGCTTTGCTTCTACCCGCTGCTCCTTTCTTAGCTGTAAGTAAACGCTCAATTAACCGTTAGTTAAAGCAAAATAACCTTATTTTATCGTCCCATTAAAGCTAGGCTGATAGTCTTCTCCGTGGAAATAGGTATGTAAATACACGTAGGCTACAGCTTTTGTCTCTGTAGCTAGCCGATCTGCCTAATCCACCTAATCAATAGCCAAGAGAGGAGAAACACCGTGTCTTTTTCAAGACGTAAGTTTTTGACGATGGCAGGCGCGACTGCTGCCGGGGTTTCGATGGTTGCCCCCCTAGAAGCTTTTTATGCACGGGTTGCCCAAGGGCGTGAACTTGAGTTTGCAGGCGGCTTCAAATACGGCCCTCTGCGGCCTCGCTTACCTCAAAACACGGCGGCTTTAGCCAATACGGTTGTGGGCGACCTGCGCAACATTCCTTTACTCGAACTACCTCGCGGCTTCAGATATACCGCTTTTTCAATTACAGGCCAAACGATGAGCGACGGTACCTTAGTACCGGGCGATCACGATGGCATGGCAGCTTTCCCCGGCCCTCGCGGTACCACCATTTTGGTGCGTAACCACGAACTCAGCCCTGGTGAAGACGAGTTTGGCAACCTCAAAGGGGTAGATGCTCCGCCTGAAAAGCGCTACGCGCCTAACGCCACTGGCGGAACGACGACGCTAGTCGTCGATCGCCGTCGCCGTTTGGTGAAAGATTTTGCTTCTCTTTCGGGAACCGTCCGCAACTGTGCGGGTGGGCCTACCCCGTGGGGATCGTGGATTAGCTGCGAAGAAACCTTCTCTACCACTCCCGACAACAACGGCAACCTCATCTACCACGGCTATAACTTTGAAGTTCCGGCTGGCACCAATACTGGTTTGGTGACGCCTGTGGCGCTAACCGATATGGGTCGCTTCAGCCATGAGGCCGTAGCGGTTGATCCGCGTACAGGCTACGTTTACGAAACTGAAGACAGCGGCGATAGCTGCTTTTATCGCTTTGTGCCCAATGTCAAAGGCCAACTTGCCCAAGGTGGCAGCCTCTATGCCCTCAAAATCAAGCAGTATCCTGACGGGGTCAATACCTCTAACAACCCCAACCTAGGCGGGCAGGAAGGTTTGATTCCAGTTGGGCGCGAGTACCGGGTAGAGTGGGTAAAAATCGACAATCCTAACCCCATTCCAGAAGAAAACAGCAACGACCAGCAGGTACGCGCCCAAGGGCAAGCCAAAGGGGCGGCTGTCTTTTTCCGGGGCGAAGGTGCTTGGTATGGCAATGGGGTGATCTACTTTATTGCGACCCAAGGTGGCCCCCCTGCAGTGGATGATGCGCGGGGGAATGGTCAGGTTTGGGAATACAACCCAGCAAAAGAAACGCTGACGCTGCTTGTAGAAGCGCCGCCGTCAGGGGAGTTTTTAGATGAACCTGACAACATCACGGTGGCTCCGTTTGGCGATCTCATCCTCTGTGAAGATGGCGGTGGAGAGCAGTTTGTTGTGGGGGTTGACTTAGATGGCTTGCTCTATAAGTTCGCCCGTAACTTGATTGACAATACGGAGTTTGCAGGTGCTTGCTTCTCGCCAGATGGCAGCACCTTATTTGTCAATAGCCAAGGGCTAGGGGTGACTTATGCCATCTGGGGACCTTGGACATCGCCAGATGGCGAAGGCGGTGAAGGCGGCGAAGGCGGCGAAGGCGACAACGACGGCGAAGGCGATGAGGACTAAACCTCACCTGTCGCTTCACGCCTGCTCAAACCAGATGCTACGGTGAGATCAACGCGATCGCCGCTGTTTAAGCTTTCTCTCGGCTGGCAGAGAATCGCCTGTGGTTGCCTGGGTTAGGCGATCGCTCGTTTGTTACTTTTCTACCAGCCTTTGAGCTTGCCTCTAGCACTAAAGGTGGAAAGCCGAAGGCAGAAGGAAAGCTTTTCTGGCAGCGGCTTGCAGCCCTTGAAGTGTCCCAGCGCTGGGGGCTACAGCATAGATCCGCTCACCGCTTGTTTGCTCCGCTTAAAACGCTGTGGGTAACTCGCTTTATCCACAGCGTTAAATACAAAACTTTTAGAAAAATCTTCGTTTAGTCAGCTAGATTAGCCGTATGCAATCCGCACCTCAACCTTTATCTGCTTGGAAACAGCTCAAAACAGGCAAACTCACCTGCACAGCAGCGCTCAATCTTTTAATCAACGAGCAGGGCAAGCTCAACCTGGCAGCTTTAGATGAAGAGGTCAGCCGCCGTTTCTTTCAGCTTTTTCCGGATCGTAAGTTGCCGCCTGTAGTACCGCTATTGCTCTGGCAAAATTGCTATTACCTGGGCAGCCCGGTGGCGTTGGACGAAGAAGAAATTAACAAACTTAGCGATCGCACCCAAACCTGTATTGAGATCAGGCCGATTTCGCCTAAGTGCTACCGCGCCTGGCACCACACCCGCCACTATGACCCCAGCCAGATTTTTGCGGGGCCGCTGATCGATCCGCTGACAGGCGAACAGCTTTCAGAAGATATTTCTGAAACAACCGAGCTGTCTTTAGCCAAAGCCGATGGCCAAATCGAGCGAATTAAAACAATTATTGCCAGTGCCTTGCGTAACCGAGCCAGCGATATTCACCTGGAACCGACGCTAGAAGGGCTACGGGTGCGCTACCGCATTGATGGCGTGCTGCGCGATGTCACCAGGCTGCCGCTAGAAATTAGCCGCCGGGTAGTCGTAGCGCTCAAAGTGATGGCGGATATGGATATTTCTGATAGCCGCCGCCCCCAAGATGGCCGCATTGGTGAGCAGTATGCGGTAGATCGCGAAGCCGACTTAGGCATGGATATGCGGGTGAGTACGCTGCCTTGCGTAGGCGGTGAAAAAGCAGTTGTCCGACTTTTGCCGCGCAAAAACCCGTTTTCCACGATTGACAAGCTAGGGTTTGAGCCACAAACGCTGACGGCTTATAAAACCTGGCTGCAACAACCCCAGGGCATGATCATCTTTACGGGGCCAACCGGATCGGGAAAAACCAGCACGCTTTATACCAGTTTGCAAGAGATCGCTACCGAACACGTCAATGTGGTGACGGTTGAAGATCCGGTGGAATATGTGCTGCCGCGCATTACCCAAACCCAGGTCAACGAGGCGGCAGGAATGACGTTTGCCGCGGGTCTGCGCTCAATTTTGCGCCAAGACCCAGACATTATTATGGTGGGAGAAATTCGTGACCACGAAACGGCAGAGACGGCTGTTCGAGCAGCGCTCACTGGGCACCTGGTATTTACAACGCTGCATACTAACGACGCCGTAGGGGCTATTCCTCGGATTAAAGACATTGGCCCTGATCCAGGCTTGATTAGCGATGCGCTGTTGGGGGTAATTGCACAACGTTTGATTCGGCGGGTCTGCCCTCATTGCGCTGAGTCGTATACCCCACGGGCTGAAGATCTGGCTATTTTGGGTTTAGAGATTAAGCAGGCATACACAGCCAACTGGCAGCGGGGTCAAGGCTGCGCTCACTGTTTTCAGTCGGGCTATCTGGGGCGAGAGGCGGTGGTTGAACTGCTGGAAATTGACGATCGCATTCGTGAGCTAATTTACGAAGGCACCATCAGCCAACTACATCGCTATTTACACAAAATTGGCTTTATGTCGTTTCGGTTGGCGGCGATTGAAAAAATCTTGGCGGGTAAAACCACGGTTGAAGAAGTGATTCGGGTGCTGCCGCGTAGTGCGCTGATGCGCGGGTCTGGTAGCGAGGCGGATCTTCATTTGGTGCAAAAGTTAGGCTAGCACAGCCATCTCCCCAGATCTGTTGTAGCTAACAGATCTGGCTCACCCTATTGCTATTAATCTTCAGGCTGTCCTAGATAAAGCTCAACAAACGTCGTTGCTGCGTTTGGGTCAATTTGGTGCAGCGCATCTCGCAGTTGAATAACCATCTCCGCCCCCGGATCGCGAATTTCGTTTACCCAACGATATACATTGGCTCGACCAATTCCCATTTTCACGGCAACCTGGTTTTGACTAATGCCGTAGTCTTCTAAAACCTGCTTAAGCGCTTTTCCTGCACGTCCCATGCCCCTGATTCTGTCAGAGGCTTATAACGGCGTAAATGACACCGATTAGTCTACGGATAGTAAAGTTAGTGTAGACTAATCGGCAACATCTTGTTTGAGAGATGCAGCTTCAGCAAAGGCTAAAAGCCAGCAGCCAAAGTTTTCGAGGCTCGGTGTGCTGGCTTTAGCTCCCTAATTTCCTCAGGAGACTAACTGATTATGACTTATCAAACCCGTCTTTATCACTGGGCGATCGCGCGTTTAATTCCTCCCGTTCGCTGGGTGATTATTGGCCGTTGCCGCAATCGCTCAGACGCCGACGGTCATCTCCAGCTATTGCGACAGCGCCTTCCCCACGTTCGCTTTGAAATTGTGTTTGATCTAGCGATCGCTCCCTAACCCCTGAGGCTCTGCTGCTGACAGGTAGCAGAGCCGTCCTTTCGCCTCACCTTTTGCCATTTTTGCTGCCGCTTAGCCAAAAGCCGCTATAGTCGCTACAGTTATACCGATTCTTCAACGTAAAGGTACAGATGAGAATGCCGAAACGTCTGCAGATCAGAGACTGTTCAATTCAAAATCTAAAATCTAAAATCGAGAATTGATATTAGACTGCCGTAGCTAGGCGTTTATTATGGGCAAACTCAGCGTCAAAGTCGTGCCGTCTTCTGCTAAAAATGCGATTGTCGGTTGGTTAGGGGACGCCTTAAAAATTAAAGTGCAGGCTCCTGCCGAAAAAGGTAAAGCCAACGCTGCTGTGATCAAACTGCTGGCTGCTCAACTGGGGTTGCCCCAAGACGCTATTGAAATTGTCAGCGGCCAGACCACAGCTACCAAAGTTTTAGCCATTCACGGCTTAGAAACGGCTCAAATTGTCGCCCAACTTCAGCAGGCGATCGCCTGAGCCAGTTTTTCCCCAGGCAAGCTAGCAGTCTAGCGTTGTTTCCCGTTCCCAAGGGGTAACTTGGGCGTTGAAGTCGCGCCACTCTTGTTGCTTTAGCTGCAAATAAGACTGCACAAACCCAGTCCCCAAAGCGCGTGGCAAAACCGAGTCTTGCGCTAGCTGTTGTAAAGCCGCTTGCAAATGGGTTGGCAACGCCTTCGCCGTACCAGATGGTAACGGCTCGGTGTAGTTGTTGTTGTCACAACGAGGCCCCGGATCGCGTTTGTGTTCAATGCCGTCTAAGCCCGCTGCAATCAGCGCTGCTGGTAGCAGATAAGGGTTAGCAGCACCATCGGCCAAACGCAGCTCAAAGCGCCCCGCTTCAGGAATACGAATGGCATGGGTGCGATTGTTGCCGCTATAGCTAACTGCATTGGGCGACCAGGTAGCGCCCGATAGCGTTGCCGGGGCATTGATGCGCTTGTAGGAATTAATCGTGGGGTTGGTAAAAGCGCAAAGTGCCTGAGCAGAGTGCAGCACCCCGCCAATAAACTGGTAAGCCAGATCCGACAATCCCAATTCTCCTGCCGGATCGTGAAACAGGTTAGTGTTGCCTGCCCCATCCCAAACCGACAGGTGCATATGGCAGCCGTTGCCCGTGAGGTGGGCAAAAGGCTTTGGCATGAAAGTAGCGCGAAATCCGTGCTTTTCAGCGATCGCTTTTGTCATGTACTTAAAGAAAGCATGGCGATCGGCTGTCACCAGCGCATCCGCATACGTCCAGTTCATCTCAAACTGACCGTTGGCATCTTCGTGGTCGTTTTGGTAAGCACCCCAGCCCAGGGCTAGCATGGCGTCGCAAATCTCAGCGATCACCTCAAACCGTCGCATCAGGGCTTGTTGGTCGTAGCAGGGTTTCATTTGGCGATCGCGCGGATCTGAAAGCATTTCACCATCGGGCGATAGCAAAAAATACTCGCATTCCACTCCGGTCTTTACCCGGTAGCCTTGCTCCTGCGCCTGTTGCAGCACCCGTTTTAATACCAGCCGTGGGGTTTGCTCAATTGGGTTGCCCGCAGGCGTTACCAGATCGGCAGGTAGCCATGCCACCTCTGGTTTCCAGGGCAATTGAAATAGGCTACTGGTTTCGGGCAGCGCCAGCATATCAGCATCGGCTGGGGTCATATCTAGCCAGGTAGCAAACCCGGCAAACCCGGCACCATTCGCCGCGATCGCGTCGATTGCCTCAGTCGGCACCAGTTTGGCTCGCTGAGTGCCAAACAAATCGGTAAACGAAATGAGAAAGTAGCGAATCTCTTTCTGGCGGGCGACTTCAGACAGGATGGTTGGCATAGCAGTTTGTCTATAAATTTGTCTATAAAAGCGATAAAAGCGATTGGCTTAAGACCTGAGCCAGTCTTGCACTGACTGCCGAATAAAAGCGGCATCTTCCGGATTTTGATAGGGGTTGCCAGCCCGATGTCCCCAAATCGAGGGAATGGGGCAATACTCGGCTTGGGGTATGAGGGCGGCTTCTGCGGCGCAGTCTTCAGGGGTGAAGTAGAGATCCGTCGTCGCAGGCATTACCAGAGTTTTGGCTTGAATCGCCGCCATTGCTTGCCGATAATCGCCCTGGTAGGTCGGATTTTGGCTAATATCGCAGCGCCACCAGGTATCCAGCATGGCAATCAGGTTACGGGGATCGCGTTTGCGGTAGTTGACTTCCCAGCCCCGCCAGAGATAGTCGGCCAACGTGTCATAGCCGAGCTGAGTGTAAACCCGTTCTCGGTAATAAGCCTGCGACGCCGCCCAGCTAGCATAAATGCGGGCAAAAGTACGAAAGCCCCGTTCAGGGATGCCTGTAAAGGTTTTACCGTTCCAGGTGGGATCTGCCGTCAGCGCCGATCGCAAACTTTCCAAAAAAATTTGGTTATGTTCAGTGGTACGAGCAGTACCGCAGATAGCTACAATTCGCTGCACCCGCTCAGGATACAGTGCCCCCCAGTGGTAAGCTTGCTGCGCTCCCATCGACCAGCCATAGACCAAGGCCAGTTGCTCAACGCCAAAAACGGCTTGCAGCAAGCGCTGCTGCACCGTGACGTTATCTAAATGGGTAAAGTAAAGCCCCTGCTCAGCTAGCCCTGGTAAGTCGCCGTTGCTAGGGGAGCTAGATAGGCCATTACCCAGCATATTGGGGATGACAATAAACCAGCGGGTCGGGTCGAGAATGCCCTCAGGCTGAATCAGCCAGTCAATATCGCTGTGTTGGGCACCGTAAGAGGTGGGATAGAGAATGACATTGTCGCGATCGCGCGATAACTCCCCGTAGGTTTGATACACCACCCGAATTTGCGGCAGCGTGACGCCACACTGCAACACAAAATTTTCTGCCTGCCAACAGCTTGCCTGCCTCATGGGGCGTTGCCAAATTGAGCCACAATCTCACGATTGGCGGCAATATATCCCGGCGTTACCTGGGTTAGCCGATCGGCTAGCTGGACGTGCGCCTGAGGCAGCGCATGAAACGGAATCGAGGCATAGAGATGATGCTCGGCATGAAACGGCATATTCCACATTAAGCGTCGCAGCGGCCAGACGGTCAGCGTGGTGCGGGTATTGGTTAATGGATTGTCGTCTTGGGTGCAACCTGTGTGTTCGGCCATCAAAATGAAGCGTAGAATGGGCTGCCCTACCGCTAAAGGCAGCAGCCAGTAAGTGATAAACCAGGGGCGCTGAAAGGCAATCGAAAGGGCGATCGCGCCGCCATAAACCGCTAGCTGCCATGCGGTTGACCGCATCACCTCCTGTCTGGCGGCGGCTGAGATGTAAGGACAGTCCTCAAATTGCCCTCGCGCCGCCCGGATATGCCCCTGTACTTTGCCGATCCACCAGGGAATGCTGCTGAGCTGCCACAGGTAAGCCGCCCAGCTACTAGGAGGAGCCTCCGCTAGCTCAGGGTCTTTCCCCGGAAGTTGGGTATAGCGGTGATGCCACTTGTGGTAACGCCGATAAAACGTACTGTTGTAAAACGATAAAACCCCTGCAAACCAAGCCACGCCATCATTCAACCGCTGGCTGGCAAAAGCAGTACGATGCACGCACTCATGCAGCGTGGCAAACATTGCCGCCAAACTAAAGCCATAGACCATCAAAGCCGGAATCGCCAACCCCCAAGCCTGCTCCCGGCTCCAAGCCCAAATACTGCCACTGATGGCGATCACAGCCAAATGCCAGATCAATTGTTGCCAGCCTTTAAGATTCGATCGCCCGTTTAAATCGGCCAGAACAGATCCGGGCAAAATTGCTGAGGGTTGGGTCGGCGGGGATAATGGCGAGATTGCTGGCAGAGGGGAGGCGCTAAGCGCTTCAGGCGGCGTAGACTGCGTAGACATAGTTAGGCGTTAAGACAACTGTTTACGACAACAGTAGCGATAAAGCAGAAGATTAAGCTTTCGTGTACTGGTATATCGCTGACATTTCATCGCTCGTTGTTACACAGGCTACGATTTTTCCGGTGAATTTAGAATTGGCCTGTTGTCAGGGGGGTGTCGTCACAAGGTTAAAAACATTTCAAAGGTTGGTTGTATGGCTAGCCAGTAGCTTAGGGCAGGCGTGGCTGAAAGAGCAGCAAAATAAAGCCGAACATGGTAAAAGCAATCAAGGCCGATATAGTGAGAGAGACGACATGCCTGTACAGCCAATTGAAACCTTAGAAAGACCGGAAGCCGCCGCTGCCTCTACCCTACACGTCAGCGGGCTAAACTTTTTCTACGGCGAAAGCCACATTTTGCGTAACGTTGAGCTAACCGTCCCTCCCGGACAAATGATTTGCCTAATTGGCCGCAACGGCGTAGGCAAAACTACCCTGCTAAAAAACGTCATGGGGCTGTTGCGCCCTCGCAGCGGTGATATTCACTATCAAGGCCGCTCGATTGTCCACCTGTCTCCTGATCAGCGGGCGCGGCTTGGTATTGGCTATGTGCCTCAAGGGCGAGAAATTATTCCCCGGCTAACGGTCAAAGAAAACTTACTGATTGGACTAGAAGCCAGACGTGATCGCGTGGGCAACCTCGCCAGTCAAACTGTCCCTGAAGAAATTTACGAACTGTTTCCGGTTTTAAAAACAATGCTCTCGCGTATGGGGGGTGACCTCAGCGGCGGCCAGCAGCAGCAATTGGCGATCGCGCGCGCCCTCATGGGACAGCCCAAGCTATTGGTGCTTGACGAGCCGACCGAAGGTATTCAGCCTTCTATCATCCTAGATATTGAAGCGGCTGTGCGACGCATCATTGAGACAACCGGGATCTCGGTGCTGCTGGTGGAGCAACACCTGCACTTTGTTCGTCAGGCCGACTATTACTACGCTATGCAAAAAGGCGAAATTGTTTCTTCCGGCCCTACCAGCCACCTCAGCAACGAAGTCATTCAACAATTCCTGGCTGTTTAACGCTGCCCTGGCCTGCTCAGGTTCACCCCATCAGGCAGGTCTAGCCGCTGCCACCAGGGTTGCCACCTTTCAAGGGCTATCAGCGATTGATCCATCGCTTTTAAAGCCGCGAATGCCGCGAATAAGGTAGGGGTTCATCTGCAAACCCCTACCCCACCAGGCAGGCAAAAACCCTGCCACCCTGTGAGTTACGACTCAAACAAAGTTATGACTCAAACAAATCCAGATCGGTGACTGCGCCACGGCTGCTAGAAGAAACCAGCTTGGCATATTTCGCCAATACCCCCTGGGTATAACGGGGTGGGCGGGGTTGCCAGTTTTGTCGTCGCTGAGCCAGTTCAGCGTCTGAAACCTCAAGCTGTAGCTGCCGACCATCAGCATCGATCGTAATCGAATCGCCTTCTTTCACCAAAGCGATCGCTCCACCGACGGCTGCTTCAGGAGCCACATGACCAACAACCATGCCATAGGTGCCGCCAGAAAAACGGCCATCGGTAATCAACCCGACCGAATCGCCCAGCCCCGCGCCAATAATGGCTGATGTCGGTGCTAGCATCTCGCGCATACCCGGCCCGCCTTTTGGCCCTTCATAGCGCACAACAATCACGTCCCCGGCCTGAATTTTGCCTGCCAGAATCGCATCGAGGCAGTCTTCCTCAGAGTCAAACACACGGGCTGGCCCGGTAATGCTGCGCTTTTTGATGCCCGTTAGTTTGGCAACTGCACCCTCAGTCGCCAGATTGCCCCTGAGAATACCCAAGTGGCCTTGGGCATACATCGGCTGGTCAAAAGGCCGAATCACGTCTTGGTGGGCGGGGGGCTGGTCGGGCACCTCTGCCAGCACTTCTGCGATTGTTTGACCGCTGACGGTTAGGGCATCTCCGTGCAAAAGTCCCTGGTTGAGCAGCATTTTCATTACTTGAGGAATGCCGCCAGCCCGGTGTAAGTCGGTTGCTACGTAGCGCCCCGACGGTTTGAGGTCGCAGAAGACGGGTACTTTGGCTCGAATGGTTTCAAAATCGTCTAGCGTTAGCTCAATGCCTATAGCATGGGCGATCGCCAGTAAATGCAAGACCGAATTCGTCGAGCCACCCACCGCCATAATCACAGCGATGGCGTTTTCAAAAGCTTGACGGGTCAAAATTTGCTGAGGCAAAATTTGCCGCCGCACCGCCTCAGCCAAAACAAACGCCGACTTTTCGGTACTTTGCGCTTTTTCCTCATCTTCAGCCGCCATCGTCGAAGAATAGGGCAAGCTCATGCCCATAGCTTCAAAAGCTGACGACATCGTATTGGCGGTATACATACCACCGCAGGAACCCGCACCCGGACAGGCATGGCGCTCAACGGCTACGAGTTCGGCTTCGTCAATTTTGCCAGCGCTGTACTGACCGACGGCTTCAAAAGCGCTGACCACGGTTAAGTCCTGGCCGTTGTAGTGCCCTGGCTTGATGGTGCCCCCGTAGACAAACACGGCTGGAATGTTCATGCGGGCGATCGCAATCATCGCTCCCGGCATGTTTTTATCACAACCGCCAATGGCCAAAACCCCATCCATACTTTGACCCATACAGGCCGTTTCAATCGAATCAGCAATGACCTCCCGCGACACCAGCGAATACTTCATCCCCTCAGTGCCCATCGAAATACCATCGCTGATGGTAATCGTGCCAAACATTTGGGGCATCACCCCAGCTTCTCTTAAAGCGACTTCGGCTCGCTGAGCCAGCCCGTTAATGCCCATATTGCAGGGCGTAATCGTGCTGTAGCCATTAGCCAAGCCGACGATTGGTTTTTTGAAGTCTTCATCTTGAAACCCCACAGCCCGCAACATGGCACGGTTTGGAGTCCGCTGAACTCCTTGAGTTACAACCTGACTTCGGCGGTTATCCGACATAATGCTTATCCTTCACAGTTCACTAAGACATCCTTGGGGAGTTAATCCTAATCTTTACCCCGGCTGACTCGCTAGCCCTTGTCTGCGCCTTCAGTTCCAATACGACATTCAGCGAAAGCGATAGTGCAGACTTGATGGGCTTGCCTTTCGTTGATTGTCTGATCAGAACCGTAATAAACCTATTGAAGCAGACAATGGATTTAATAATTCGCAGCTATCTAACCGATCACTTGTATCTCTTGTTACCTCCATGAGAGAATGCTTACTCTCTTGCTGCTGTGCTTAATCAAGGCTGGGTAAGCTAAGTAACGAGAGGCAAGCACCCGTTTTCTCTTGCTAGCTCATCCAATTGGGTCAGGTTGAAGCTACCATCACCGAAGTCTCTGTAGAATTAGCAGCCACAGGTTGAAATATTTGTTGAAAGGCTGAAGCTGGCAAGAAAAATTGACGACTGAAACAACACTTATGGATGCAGAAGAACTGCTGAATCGCTATACAGCAGGAGAACGCGATTTTCGCAGCGCCAACTTGGCTAATGTCAACTTAGCTAACTGCGATTTGCCCGATATCAATCTCCGACGAGCCAATTTGCGGCAGGCGAACCTCTCCGGCGCTAACCTGGTAGGCGCTAACCTGCGAGAGGCTGTTTTGAGAGGCACCCATTTGGCTCAGGCTGTCCTGCGTTTGAGCAACCTGATTGGCGCTGATCTCACCGATGCCAACTTGCAACAAGCTGATCTCTCTGAGGCGGGTATTCGCAGCGCCAATCTAACGCGGACTCAGCTTTTCCAAGCCAACTTAAAGGAAGCCAACCTCAGCGAAGCTAATCTAGACAGTGCCGCTTTGCGAGAAGCCAATCTCAGCGAAAGCAGTTTGAGCCGAACCAAAATGCTGGGCTGCGATCTAACGGGGGCGGTTTTAGACAATGCCAATCTCACCAGCGCTCTGCTAAATGGTGCCATTTTAGAAAATGCCAGCATGGTGGATGCTGTTCTTAGCGGCGCGACCTTAGAAGGGGCTGACCTGCGCGACGTTGACCTCAGCCGCGCCCGCCTCAAGGGAGCCAACCTGGTTAACGTCAATCTCAGCCGTGCTAACTTACGCGGCGCTAACTTGAGCTGGAGTTCGCTACGGGGAGCCAATCTGCGAGGCGCTACGCTTTATCGCGCCAAACTCAACTGGTCTAATTTGAGCGGAGCGATTTTGACTGAAGCGGTCATGATCAATGCCAGCTTGACCTACACCAACTTGCGCAATGCCGACTTGAGCGGAGCGATCTTACCCGATGGCATGACCCATGAGTAAACTAGCTTTGGTGCAGTTGCTCCAAAGGCCAGTTCAACACAATTAGCGGCGGATAGCTCAGGCGCAGGTAGGCAAAGACATGGTGCTGTAACCGCCCTAAACGGTTGTTCACCTGAATCACCTCTAAGTGCATCAAAGAAGCTAGCAGCCGCGTTGGGCTACGGGTTTCGCTAGAACTGCTGCCCGTTAGGCGTAACCAGTTTGTCAGGCTGTTGGGCAGCTCAGTGCTAAAGCGAATCGGCAAGTTGGGCGTAGACATCGACTGGGCATAGGCCGCACTTAGAAAGGGAGCATAAAGGTCGGCCTCAGCGGTTTGCTGTTTGACAAAGCTGAGCAGAAGCCCTTGCAAAAATTGCCGCACATTTTGAGTTTCTTCGCCCTGCAACTCTGGCATAAAGGGAATCTGCTGTAGCGCGGGATTGATATTGTCAGGGTCGCCTACGCTTAGATGGGTGCCGCCAATCACTGCTACTAGGTACTTTGGCCCTGCTAGCTGAGAAAAGGGTCTAATTTGTTGCTTAATCGTTGGGGTGACGCCGTCGTTGGTGCTGGTCAAGATCAAGGTGGGAACCGTTACTTGCGCTAGCCCCTGGCGGCCAAACAAGTCGCCGATGATCGGATTCATCGCCACCACTTGCTGAATTCGATCATCGCTTAGATCGCCGCTATAGCGCGGCAGGTCTACCGCCGCACATTGCAGCCAATCGGCGGGGGAGAGTCCTACCGGCACGAGGTCGCTACAGGCACGCTGTAAGGCGCGAATATCGAGCGGAGCCCCTGCCAGGGCTAACCCCGTGTAGCCGCCCAGTGAGTGGCCAATGAGCGTTACCTGATCGGTGTTGAGCTTGCCCCGCAGCGCAAAGGAATGGCGATTGAGTCTGGCTAGCTCGTCTAACACAAAGCTGACGTCTTTGGGGCGATCGATAAATTCTGTGGCAGGCAGAATGCGGCTGGGTTCGCGGCTAGCTCTGGGGTCTAACTCAGTGGCAGAAAGCGCGGCTACGTTGCTACCAGGATGCTCGATCGCCACTACGGTTAAACCGTGAGAAGCCAGATGTTTGGCTACGTAAGCCAAAAAGCGGCGATCGGCTCCAAACCCATGAGAAAGCACGACCAAGGGCCCGGTGCTTTGTTCGCTCCAGTAAATATCAACTGGGACGATGCGATCGCGATCGCGATCGCGTAGCCGTAATTCCCACTGTTCAACTGTTGCTGGCCCAGGAGCCGCCGGGTCAAAAGTGCTGGGCAAAGGATCAATTTCTTCGTCAACCAGTTCGTAGTCTAAAACGCTACCCAAAGCGTGACTTTCTAACCGCGATAAGTTGAGTTGAGAAATTAGCGCGATCGCTGCACTGGCATCAACTTCAAGGTTTTCTTGGGGCAACGCTCTCAAAATACCCAGCACACTCAGCCCATCGGTACTCATTGCGGCCAAGCGAATAGCCGCCCGCAACTGGTCTACGGAGAGATCAGGGGCAATGGTTGAGAGGGTGTTGAGCAGCATTTCCCCATTAGCCGACTGCAAAATATCGTCAATAATGCGATCGCTAATGTCTGGATTAAGTGACAGCTGATTTTGCAAAACCTGCCGTACTTGAGGTGTCAACACAGTGCGATAAAGCCGGAGTCTGGGTGGCACTTCACCCGTGCGGGCAAACGCTTCTAAATCTTCTACCTCAATGGTTTGAGCAATTGGCCCAATCCGAATGGTGAGGCGGTTGAGCGCAATTCCTGGCGATCTCAAGCTCCACGCTGTCGCCAGGATGCTCCCAATCAGTAAAGAGCTACCCCATTTCCAGGCGTATTGTTTTAAGCGAAGCTGGCGGACAAACGTCTTGGCTAGAAACAAAAGCTGCACAGTTCTTTCAATCGTATAGGACTAGATGAAGTAAGCAGGCTAGTGCATCAACTCCGCTACATGAGCAAATCTAAAGCAAGCCCTATCATTACAACAATTTAATCGACGAAAATAGTAAATGTGGAGAGCCCAGCATCAAGTTTTTTATCAATTGGGACTCAATGCCATGCCTAAACACCTGATTGGCGTCATGGGGCCGGGGAACGGCGCTAGCCCCTTAGTGGAAGAGACTGCCTACGCCTTAGGGCAGCACATTGCTCGTCGAGGCTGGGTTTTGCTTACGGGGGGGCGTAATGTTGGCGTTATGGACGCGGCCAGCCGGGGTGCCCAGTCTGCGGGTGGTTTAACCGTGGGCATTTTGCCGACAGCCGACACCACCGTCCTTTCACCAGCGGTAGACATCCCGATATTGACCGATTTGGGCAACGCTAGAAACAATCTCAACGTCCTCTCTAGCCAGGTAGTGGTGGCCTGTGGTATTGGTTTGGGAACCGTTTCTGAAATCGCGTTAGCCTTGAAGGTGGGTAAGCCAGTTATTTTTATGCGTGTGCCCGCTGAAGCAGTGGCTTTTTTTGCCAGACTCTCGGTTCACTCGCTAACGGCAACTGATTCTGTCAAAACCGCGATCGCCTGGATTGACGAACAGTTGCGGCTATAATCCTCTAGCCCGGCTAACAGGGTAGGTAGAAAGCGGGCATTCCACAGTTGTCAGTTGAACGGTTGCCAGGTGAACGGTAGTGGCTGCTCTTAACGTTCTAGCTGCTTGTGCCCTAGCCGGAGAACCGTCAACCGCTCAGCCCTCGCGGCCTAAAAACGAGTAAGAGAATGAGCGCAAACACCGGGAATGCTGTCGGTATTGCCTCAGGTTGAGCCAGCGACGCCAAACAGAAATCTGGCATTCTCTGCTGATTGGAAGTTGAAAACACCGAGACGATAAGCTTAGCTGAATAAAAACTCGGCGTAACTTCTGTAATTTTTCTGGCTCACACGGCTCAAGCCGCCAGGGAAAAATGAGAGTACTGGACGCGCTCGGATGGCTTTTACATTGTTATTTTATGGTGAGGTTTCTATGGTTAATCCCAATTCTCGTGATAAAGAAGACTTTCTCTATCCGCGTAGTAAATATCGAGGCGAATTTACCCCCGGCAACTTAGCGTTTAACGCCAACCTGCAAGAGTTTGCGCAGCGGGTGGTGATTATTTGTGGTTTAGAAACAGGGGGTAAGCTTAGCCCCATTCAGGCTTACGACGAAATTAAAGGGCTTTGGAAACAGCTTAAAAGCTCTAAGCAAAACCTGCTAGATGACATGCAAGATGGCCCAGACCAGCAGTAAACGGCTGCGTAGCAAAAAGCTTTCTTGCCAAACTGTCAATACTGCAGCCGTTGAAACCTCAGAGGTCGCCGCTCAAGCCCCGGTTCAAAGGCAAACCCACCGCCGTCTTGTTGCCGCTTTTGCAGTTTCGATCGCAGTTGTCTAGCTTCAACAGGCAAAGTAATCGCTGACAATTTGCTCAATGCGCTGAGCCGCTTGACCATCCCCAAAAGGGTTGACGGCTTTAGCCATTGCTTCGTAAGCGGCAGGCTGTATTAGCAGTGCTGCCGCCGCCGCCTGAATGTGTTCGGCTTGGGTGCCCACTAACTTAGCGGTGCCAGCCGCGATCGCCTCTGGTCGTTCCGTTGTTTCTCGCAGCACCAAGACAGGTTTACCCAGGCCAGGGGCTTCTTCTTGCAAACCCCCTGAATCTGTGAGTAACAAATAGCAGCGCTGCATTGCCCCGACCAGTTCGGCGTAGTCCAGCGGTTCAGTTAAAAAGGCTCTGGGATGGTCACCCAGTAGGGCTGTTAAGGGTTCCCGCACCGTCGGGTTGCGGTGCAAAGGCAGCAACAGCGCCGTATCGGGAAACTGATTCAAAATGCTCAAAAAGCTCTGGCCGATCTGCTGCAAAGGCGCACCCCAGTTTTCGCGACGGTGGACGGTTGCTAGCAACACCCGATGCTTAGACCAATCTAGCCCCGCAATTGGGCACTCAGGCTGTTTGGCCGCCACCTGCAAAAGGGCGTCAATAACGGTGTTGCCCGTTTGGTGGATGTGCCCTACGACGCCAGCGCGTTGCAAATTTTCAACGGCAGTAGCGGTGGGGGCAAAGTGAAGCTGGGCTAGCTGCGAAATCAAACGCCGATTGGCTTCTTCCGGATAGGGGTTATAAAGGTCATCAGTTCGTAAGCCAGCCTCAACGTGGCCAACGGCAATTTTTTGATAAAAAGCGGCTAGCGTGGCTGAAAACGCGGTTGTAGTATCACCCTGCACCAGCACTAGCTGCGGCGACAACTGCTGAAAGAGCCGCTCCAGCCCTTGTAGGCTGCGGCAGGTAATATCAGTTAAACTCTGGCGCGGCTGCATGATTTCTAAATCGCCGTCTGCTTGCAGGTTGAAGAGATCCATCACCTGCTGCACCATTTCTCGGTGCTGCCCGGTCAAAATGACCTGGGTGCTAAACTGGGGGCTTTGCTGAAACTGCTGAATGACCGGAGCTAACTTAATGGCTTCCGGTCGAGTGCCGAGAGTAATACAGATACGAATGGGCGAATCAGACATAGCCTTGGAAATTCAACTCACCTATCATGGCATGTCTGGGAACCTGCTTGAGGTGGGCTGCTTGAAAAAGCGCTGACGAACCTGCTTTGATACCTAGAGGACGGTTTTTGCTCTTTGCAGACAGCCCTGTTTGCTGTCCTTGTTTACTTCAGGCTAATTGCTATGCCCACTGCGATCGCTTTAGATCAAGCCAGCCTCAATACATTGGATCTTACCCCTGCTCAAACGGTATTAGACCCTTTATTGTCTGACTTAGATCCAGTCCATCAGGCCATTAATCTCCGCTTTGAAATTCACTATCCGCGTGATCCAAGCGATCCGCGTGAACTCTCAGAAATTCCAGAAGTGCGGCTTTGGTTTATTCGCCTAGATACAATTTATCCCTGGCTACCGCTGATTTTAGATTGGGAAGCAGGCGAACTGGGGCGCTACGCAGCCATGCTGGTTCCTCATCAGTTTAGCCCCCGCGAAGGCATTCGCTACAACCCGGAAGCTTTGGAAATTTTCGTCATGCAAAAAATTTTTGTGATTACTCGCTGGTTAAAAGAGCAGGGAATTGAAGGCCACACTAGGCTCAAGTTTATGACTCAGATGCTTGGCTACGAGCTAGATGACGCCTTTTTTGAGTTTGTCGCCTAAACACATCAGCGATCGCGCGACGCTGCAAATCCCTGGTAGCGGCGTCCGCGCCACTGGGTGGGCGTTTGAGTGGAAGAGAGATAAATGCGATAAACCGCCAGTAGGTCAGCCAGCGGCGATAGCCAAAAAGCCCACTTAGCCTGGGCTTGGCTGAAGTCATAGGAAGCGGCGATGGCAAAATTTAAGGCTATTCGTATCAATATCAGACTGAGATTAAGACCCAATGCGATCGCCAAAACGGGCGATCGCAGATCTAAGCACCAGCTTGCCATCAGCAGCGGGAGCAGCAGCCAGGGTAAGCCCTGCACGGCTGAGAGAAACCACAAATCACCCCACTTTTGCGCCGCTGAAGCCGCGTCTTTTAAGTCCAGCGATCGGCCCCATTCTCGCCAGGTTTCGGCGGCTCCTTCATACATACGCACCTTGAGCAAGTGAGCGCCATCGAGAAAGCCAACTTTGGCACCGTGAGCAGCAGCCTGTCGTGCCAGCGTCACATCGTCACAAAAAGAACGGCGGGCACTGCTGTAGCCCCCCATTTCAACTAACAGCGATTGCCGACAGAGAAAACACTGGCCGTTAGCCATCACTCGTTCAGGCGGCGTTAACCCATTACCAGCAGGCCCAAAGCGATAGATGAGTGTCATCAACAGCGCTGGCTGTAGCCACAACTCGCCAGCGTGCTTGAGGATAAAACGAGGCGCAAGAGAGACTAAATCGTAGCCCTGCGTTTCAGCCGTCCGCACCAAAGCCGCCACCAGACCCGGTTGCGGGTAGGTATCAGCATCAATGCCCAAAATCCAGCGACTGGCGGCATCGCTATGCAAAAAGCCAGTTTGTAGCGCCCAAGGCCGACCTACCCAATCAGGCGGCAGCGCCGCATCCCTCAGTAACCGTACCCTCGGATCTTTAGCCGCCACCGACTTAACCAGGTCTGGTGTGCCATCATCCGAGTGGCTATCGACAACTAAGATCTCTCGGACTTCGTAGGTTTGCTGCCCTAACCCGGCCAAACACGGCCCAACCCGGCCAACCTCATTCAGCGTCGGCACAATGACGCTAACGGTGCCCAGCAAATCTAGCGTAGGCCGTTGGGGTTGCAGCGGTGGCTGGCGAGTTGGCCCCTGCATTAGCCGAGCTAACAGTAAAGCCACGGCTGGAAGCTGGTAAGCCAAAACCAGCAGCGCTCCAGCGCTCAAAGCGATCACCCCATCAAAGTCAGGCTGCAAAATCAACAATTGTCCAAACTATTTGTGGGGAATTGCCCCTACGGGCGGAGAAATTTCATCGTCTTGAGTAAAGGCTTGCATCTGGCTACCCTGCCACGGGGTTAGTTCGGGTGTCACCATAAACCAGCACAGCACCGCCGGAATGGCCCCTGCTGCTAGCCCCAACAAGACGGGTACGGTAATGCCAGAACCCAAACTCATCAGCATTGCAAAGGCAAAATTAGCCAAATAAACAGCCAAGGGCGTTGTTAGCTGCGATCGCGTTAAACGCTGTACGGGTTGTTGTCCTCGCCAGAGAAAAGCCGCCACGCTCATAAACAAAGCGCCAGTGCCCAACCAGCCTGCAAAGTTTTGATAAGGCATACCAAAGAAAGCCCCTGGCCGATGCCAAAACCAAAAGGGCATTGCCGTTTGACTCATGGCGGGATCTAAAACAAAATCCCACGAGGTCAGCAACCCTGCCCCCAGCAAAATACTGCCGACCTGCCAAACCCCGGTGGGTAGCCACAGACCATCGCGCAGTCGCTGCTGGCAAGACAAGCCAGAACGGGCTAGCAAGTAAGCTGAAAAGCCTAAGTAAAACCAGGATAGAGGAATGGTAAAGGGAACTAACCCAGCAATTTTGTAACCTAAACCATTGAGATAGCTGTAATGCCCAAAGGGAAAACCAGTGCTCGTGCCAAGCAGTTCGCTACTGAGGGAAATTGTCAACGCTGGAATCATAAAGCCCAGTAAAGTCCGCAATCCCAACAACCGATAGCCATACAAGCCAACGGCGATCGCGCCTAAAACGATATAAACAACGCCCCCGCCTGCCATACTCCAGCGAAACATCAGTGGGCCTGCTGGAATATTGGCTAAAAACTCAGGATGAGGCATCACCCAAAGCAGTCCAGCCAAGCCAAACGCCATAGAGACAATATGCCCCCACAAGCAAAACCGCTCAATTGCCATTAATCGATTCATTACAATTTCCCGCATCACACTGCACTGAGGCTAGCTTTTGTCCGTAACACTTTTTGTCAGAGAAAAGGCATTTCTGAGATCGTGCCTCAAATTATAAGTTTTGTAAACAGTTGATGAAGTTTCCGGTGGGTTGGCAGAAGCCGTTAAGGTCTGATTCAGCCTCTTAAGGGGTAAGGCGAAGGCAGCGCTAAGAATTTTAGCGGCATTTCCCCATCGTTCTATAGACTCTTTATCAGGAATCTCTGTGTAATTTCAGCCCAGTGAGGAAGTTCGGTGAGTGTAGGAATTGCTTTTTTGATGGGTGTGATCGTCATCCTTGTCGGGGTGGCGATCGCGATTGAGTCTCAATATCGGCGGCGACCCGGAAATGCGCTGGCGTTTGTCGCAGGTCAGTGGAATTTAGAAACTTACTCCCCCAATCACTATGTCATTGTCGGCGAACCGCAGCTAGTGAATCAAACGCGATCGCTCGAAATCATGGTACCGGAGGTTGAGGTTGAAGCCACGCTGCTCTCCGGCAATTCCTTAGAGGCGGTAAAGCTGCAAACCCGCCTGATACCTCGTCATCCCGACGCCCCTGCCCGTGCCGACAACTACTGGTTTGGCTACATCGTCAAAGTAGGCAAAACGACGCAGATGGAAATTACCGTCGATATCCAGGGGCCAGATCTGACTCGGCTCAAAGCCCTATGGCTGCGCGTTCATTATGTCACTTACGGCCCTCAAGGGCGCATTCCTAAAACAGGTCATGTGATTGTGCCACTCCAGTTTCCTGACCCGGAAGCGGCCAAAAACTGGCGCAGTACCGAAGTTGCTGAGCGCCTACCCGTTGCCACCCACCTGCTCACCCATTTAGACGATCCGGTAGCGGTGGTAAAGCGTTACGTCATGCCCCACGCCAAAGCCGGAGACATTGTTACTATAGGAGAGACACCTGTTGCCATCATGCAGGGGCGCTGGCGGCATCCGTCAACGGTAAAACCGGGCTGGGTGGCGCGGCGGTTGTGCTATTACTTTATGCCAACTTCTAGCTTGGCAACGGCCTGCGGTATGCAAACTCTGGTAGATATCGTTGGCCCGTGGCGGGTTGTCTATGCTTTTGTTGCCGGGGCGATCGCCAAGCAAGTTTTGGGTAAACCCGGTATGTTTTATCAGCTTGCCGGAGAACAAGCCCGACTGATTGACGATGTTACTGGCACGCTCCCCCCTTACGATCAATTTATCGTCCTGGGGCCAAGCCAGCCAGAGCAGGTAGTTACCGCTATTTTGCAGGAAACAGGACTAGAAGCCGCCATTGTAGACGTCAACGACTTGAAAGCAGTTAAGATATTGGCATCGACTCCGGGTGTTGATCCAGAAGCCCTCAGCCAAGCTTTGATTGATAACCCAGCCGGTAATGCTGATGAGCAAACCCCCTTAGTGCTGATTCGACCCAAAATTTAGGAATAATTATTCGGGCTGATACTCTTTAGCCCCCAGCCACTCCGCATCTGGTCGCATCGCCGCCCTTAGTTCTCTCACCCTAACGCACCTTATGCCTGCACACTCTCAAAATGTCGTCATTCGCCCCATTCAGTATCGAGATTTGGATGCTTTGGCGGCGTGTGGCGAAGGCACACTAGAATCGGGTGACCCAGTCGATGCCGCTGAGATTAGTCAATTTTTGGCTCAAGTACGGCAGTGGTATGGGCCTCTCAAGTTTTTGAGCTTGTTTCCTAATCCGCTGCAAAAGCTACTTTCGGTATACGTCGCCGAGCGAGAAGGCAAAATCTGCGGCATGATTCAAGTTTCGCCTTTTAATCACACTCGCAGCACTTGGGAAATTCAGCGCATTGCTATCAACGGGGCGGTTGGCTCCAGTTTTACGGTTGTTGGCTCACAGCTTTTGCGCTACTGCTTTGAAAAGCTGTGGGAAGCCCGCACCTGGTTAACCGAAGTTAACGTTAACAACAAGTCAGCCCTGGCGCTTTATCGCCAAAATGGGTTTCAGCCGCTAGCGCAGGTCACTTACTGGTCAATTGCCTCGGAGGTGTTGAGCGAACTCGCTACCCGCGAACCTGACCTCCCCAACTTGTTGCCTGTTAGCAACGCCGACGCCCAACTGCTCTATCAGCTAGATACGGCTGCCATGCCGCCGCTGGTGAGGCAGGTCTTTGACCACCAAATTCAGGACTTTAAGACCAACCCAGTGCAGTCTATGACTCAAGGCATGAGTCAGTGGATGAACCGCGCCGAAGTAATCAGCGCCTATGTATTTGAGCCACAGCGTAAAGCGGCAATTGGCCGTTTTGAGTTACGTGCTTGCCGGGATGGTTCTCGGCCTCACTCGGCACAGCTTATTGTTCATCCCGCCTATACTTGGCTTTACCCGGAACTACTGACACAGATGGCGCAAGTGCTGCGGGCATATCCCAGCAACGAGTTGCACCTGTCCTCCCGCGACTATCAGCCAGAACGAGAAGAGGTTTTTGCTCAGGTGGGGGCGGTGCAAATTGAGCATGGTTTAATGATGTCGCGTTCAGTTTGGCACAAGCTGCGAGAATCTAAAGCCATTTCTTTAGAAGGGTTGCAGCTACCGGATGTTTTACAAGGGTTGCAGCCTTCTGGTAAGCCTGTGCCTGGGCGAATTTCCTGGGCGGCTGACCAAGCTTTTCACGCTGACGCCAATCGCAGTCAGTACCGGGCAGCAAAGCCGGGACAGGCTAAAGAACATTCGAGTGAGTCTGATCGCCTTGCTAACTCCAGCGAAGCTGGACTTGGCGATCGCCGTCCGTTAGATTCAGCAGATTAAGGATGGCAGCACCGCTCCCCTAGCAGCGTATGATCAAGGCGGATGGGGGCGATTGTTTTTGGGGTCTATGGTTTCAGCACTGGGGCTAGATATTGGTCGGAAGCGGATTGGGGTAGCTGGCTGCGATCGCACGGGTCTGGTTGCTTCTGGGCTGACGACTCTAGAGTGCCGTTCGCTTGAAGAGGTGATTGCGCGCTTGCGGCAGCTTGTTCAAGAACGCTCAGTTGAAATTTTAGTTGTTGGTGTACCGTATTCAATGGATGGTAAGCTGGGCTTTCAAGCCAAACAGGTGCAAAAGGTTGCCCACCGCCTAGCTCGAACCCTGCATCTACCTGTCGAGTTTGTAGATGAACGACTTAGCTCCTTTCAAGCTGAACAGCTAATTTTAGCTGAACGTCGCTCTCCCTCTCGCCACAAGGCGCTCATTGATCGCAAGGCGGCAGCTATTATTTTGCAGCAGTGGCTCGATCACCGTCGAATGGCTGCGAAATAGCCAGTTGTTTAAGATTTGGGCCAGCGAGGAGTATTTTTCATGGCGGATGAAGCGAACGAAATGCGGGATGCCGAGGTCATTCTAGCTGATGAGGCTGGGCGATCGCTGCCCTGCTTCATTGAACAAACAATTCCTATTGAAGATCAGGAGTATTTGCTGCTCATACCCGTTGATGCCCCCATTGAGATTTTCATGTGGCAGGCTGACCCCGACAGCGACGATGAAGACGAGGTGTTAGTAGACGTGGATGAAGCGGACATTGATAGTTTGTTTGCCACCGCTAGGGCTGTCTTAGCCGAGCAAGATCTGATTTTGCAACGCACTGCCCTTACCCTCACCGCTGCGGGTAATTTGCCTGAGCCTAACGATGAAGACTGCTTCACGCTAGAAGTCGATGAAGGCCCAGATCCGCAAACGGAAGAATTTCAGATTTTGGCCACCTTTTTTCAAGACGACCAGGAATATACCCTCTGCACGCCGCTAGAACCGCTGTTATTTTTTGCCAAAGAAAATGCGGTTGGCGACATTGAACTGGTTACGCCTGAAGAGTTTCAGCAAGTTCGCTTACAAATTGAGGACAAACTGTTCGACGTTTTGGATTAGAATATCGGCGTTGAAAGTCAGGGTATGAAGGCGCCAGCGCAATTTCTAGAGGACTCATTAGGTACCGCTATGAAATCACGGGTCTGGAAAGGGCTGTTTTATTTACTCTTGCTGCCCGCCGCGATCGCCTTTAGTGGCTGGCAAGGTTGGTCTTGGTGGAGTTGGGCCACCGATCCGGTGGAACCTTTTTCGGCGGCGGAGAGCAGCAGCGAGGGGTTAACCTCTTCGGTGCAAATTGAAATTCCTTTAGGCACCTCTAGCCAACAAATTGGCCGTGATTTAGAGGCAGCGGGTGTGATTCGCTCTTCTACCGCCTGGGATTTGTGGACGCGCTGGCAGCTCTTTCGCCAACCCGAAGGCGGCTATCAGGCGGGCACCTACGTTCTCTCCCCGGCTCAATCCTTACAAGATATTGCCAACATCCTTTGGTCTGGGGATGTGGTAACCCGTAGCTTTACCATTCCTGAAGGCTGGAACCGAGAGCAAATTGCCAGCGCTTTAGCTGCGGAAGGCTTTTTCACGGCTGAAGAGTTTTTGCAGCTTACTGAAACGATTCCAGTCGAGCGATATCCCTGGCTGCCTGAGCAAATTCCCCATGTAGAGGGCTTTTTATTTCCAGATACCTATCAAATCCCGGCAGAGCAGGTTACCCCTGAAGCCATTATGTTTTTAATGCTCGATCGCTTTGAAAATACGGCTTTACCGATCTATCAGGCTCAAGCGCCAGCGATGGAGTTGCTCGACTGGGTAACGTTGGCTAGCATTGTGGAGAAAGAAGCTGTTATTCCAGAAGAGCGGTCGCTAATTGCTGGTGTCTTTAGCAATCGATTAGCGGCGGGTATCCCGCTGGGGGCTGACCCGACTGTAGAGTACGGCTTGGGCATTCGTCAGACCCCTGAGAATCCATTAACGCTGTCTCAAGTTCAAACCCCTAACGCTTACAATACTTATCTCAATGCCGGGTTGCCGCCAACTCCCATTGCCAATCCAGGCTTGGCGAGTTTGGAAGCCAGCCTTAACCCCGCTGAGACAGATTACTTGTATTTTGTTGCCCGCTATGACGGTACGCACGTCTTTAGCCGGACGCTACAAGAACACGAAGCGGCTCAGGCTCAAATTCGAGATGAAATTGATCGGCCAGAGGATTCACCCTCGACTAACTAACCCGCCAGTAAAAGTGGTATAAGATTACCGCTACCTTTTTAAGAAAACCCTTTACTCCCCGGATGTAATGTTTTGGATACAGTGGTTACAGCCCGATCTGGTGCTGGGCGGGCCGGTTTTTCAGATCACGCCTGCTCTGATTAAAGACTACAATTTGCAAGGTCTGGTGTTAGACGTGGATGAAACGCTGGTGCCGTTTAACGAAGCCCAGGCCACCGTTGAGCTACAGCAATGGATTGAGCAGCTTAAACCGCTGGTGAGTTTGTGGCTGGTAAGCAATAACATGAACAGCTATCGCATTCGCCGCATTGCTGAAGCGCTGGAAGTGCCTTATATTACCGGGGCTGGTAAGCCTTCGCGCCGCAAACTCAGAAAGGCTACTGCAGCTATGAACTTGCCGATTGGCCGCATTGCAATGGTGGGCGATCGCTTGTTCACAGACGTTTTGGCTGGAAATCGGCTGGGCATGTTTACTATTTTGGTGGAGCCGATGGTCAATCCCGCCCGAAAAATGCGCCAGCATCCCATTCGTACCTGTGAAGTCTGGATTTCTCAGCTTCTCGGCATTTCGCTTAAAGCGCCTTAGTCTCAAAAGGGATAATGGCGATCGCGGCTGGATTTTTGATACCTTTCTTTACTTTTGTCTAATCGCCTAAACATAAAGAAAACATTATGAAACATAACCTCGCTAACAGGGGGGTAGGAGAATATAACTATTCAACGGGATCGGCTTTTATAAAGATCCTGGAGTTTCAATACAATTTTATAAACTCATAGGGCGTTGGCTTTGCGAAGCTAGCGCCTTTGTTAATGTCAGTCACTATGCCTTCGTCTCAGACTTTAGTTGTCAAAATTGGCACTTCTAGCCTCACCCAAACCCCCAGCGGGCACCTAGCCCTCTCTACCATTGCGAGCCTGGTGGAAACTTTGAGTTCGCTGCGTCAGCAAGGGCATCGAGTGATTTTGGTTTCTTCTGGGGCGGTAGGCGTTGGCTGCGCGCGACTGGGGTTAACTGAGCGCCCACGCTCAATTTCAATGAAGCAGGCGGTAGCCGCTGTCGGACAGGGACGGTTGATGCGGGTTTATGACGATCTGTTTACCACGTTGGGGCAACCGATTGCCCAAGTGTTGCTAACGCGTAGCGACTTGGTGCAGCGATCGCGCTATGTTAACAGTTACCGTACCTTTCGCCAGCTTCTGCAGTTGGGCGTGATTCCTATCGTCAATGAAAACGATACGGTGGCTGTAGACGAGCTTAAGTTTGGCGACAACGATACGCTTTCGGCGCAGGTTGCTAGCCTGGTCAACGCTGACTGGCTATTTTTGCTCACCGATGTAGATCGGCTGTACTCGGCAGATCCGCGATCGAACCCGGATGCTCGCCCAATTAGCCTAGTAGATAAAGTGGCACAATTGGCTGAGTTACAGGTTGAAGTGGGCGATCGCGGTACTCACTGGGGTACAGGCGGAATGGTGACCAAAATTGAAGCCGCCCGCATTGCCACAACGGCTGGAATTCGCACCGTTATCACCGACGGCAAAACACCACCCAATCTCACCCGAATTTTACAAGGGGAAGACCTGGGTACCCACTTTGCCCCTCAGCCTCCGCTGGCCAACGCCCGCAAACGCTGGATTGCCCACGGCTTAGTGCCAGCCGGACGGTTGTATCTAGATGAAGGAGCCGTTAAAGCAATTGTGCAGGCGGGGCGATCGCTGCTGGCGGCGGGTATTACTGAACTCGAAGGTGAATTTCAGCCTCAAGATGCCGTACAGCTTTGCGATCGCACGGGTAAGGAAATTGCTCGCGGCTTAGTCAATTACAGCCACAACGAACTGCAAAAAATTCGGGGAAAACGCTCTGATCAAATTGCGGCCATTCTGGGTTACGAAGGGGCAGAAACAGTTGTTCACCGCGACAACTTGGTGCTGAGTCTGGCCTAAAAAGGCTGTAGCTGCCGTTGTTGGGCATCCCTTGCTAACGGCGTTAAACGGCTTCTTCTTGAGCGCCTAAATACACCTCAATCACGCGGGGGTCGTTTTGAACTTCGCCCATCGTACCTTCGCAGAGGACGCTGCCTTCATGCAGCACCGTCACCTGCCGCGCAATCTGCCGCACAAACTCCATGTCATGTTCAATTACCACAATGGAGTGGCTTTGTGCCAGCGACAGCAGCAGTTCGCCAGTTTTTGCCGTTTCTTCGTCTGTTAACCCAGCAACGGGTTCATCGACCAACAGCAGGTCGGGCGACTGAGCTACCAACATGCCAATTTCTAGCCACTGCTTTTCACCGTGCGACAGCAAAGCGGCTGGAATGTCGGCTTTGGTTGCTAGGCCAATTGTTTCTAACAAACCACCGACGGTACGACGCTCGGCGCTGGGCAACTTTTGGAACAAAGTAGCAAAGACATTTTTACTGCGATTGCAGGATAGTTCCAAATTTTCGCGCGGGGTGAGATTGAGGTAAACTCGCGGGGTTTGAAACTTACGGCCAATCCCTAAGCGAGAAATTTCGTGTTCAGACCGCTTACTCAGGTCTTTGCCTTTGAACCGAGCTTTGCCTTCAGTGGGCTGAACTTTGCCCGTAATCACATCTAGAAAAGTCGTTTTACCCGCGCCGTTGGGGCCAATAATCACCCGCAGTTCGCCCTCGTCCATGCTGAAGTTGAGGTTATTGAGGGCTTTGAAGCCGTCAAAGCTGACGGTCACGTTTTCAATGTCTAAAATCTTTGCGCTCACGATTTTATCCACAAATTAGGTGAAGCAAAAATAGCCACTTAGCGTTTGTCGATCGCTTCTCGCTTTTCTTCTCGCACGTTAGGGTCTAGCTCTAACAAAGGCGGAGTCACCACCGATCGCGATGGCCCTAACCAGGCTCGCACGCGATTGCCTAAACGATAGCGTAGCCAGCCAACCAGACCATCCGGCAAGGCTGTTACAACCAGCAAAAAGAGCGCGCCTTGAAAAAACAGCCAGACTTCAGGAAAATTTTCGCTGAGCAGCGTTCGCGCTAGGTTGACTAAGACGGCTCCTAAAATTGCCCCGACTAGGGTGGCTCGTCCGCCCACGGCTACCCAAATAACCATCTCAATCGAAAAGGCAATATCCATATACTGTGGCGAAACGATGCCAGACTGCACCGTATAAAGGGCACCCGCAATCCCCGCGATCGCCCCAGAAACGGCAAACACCAGCACCTTAAAACTGGTGGGGTCGTAGCCCGAAAAGCGTACCCGGTTTTCATCGTCGCGAATGGCAACCAACATGCGACCAAAGCGACCACTGGTTAACCAGCGACACAGGGCATACATTAAAGCCAGAAAAACAACCGTCAGCACGTAAAACGTAAACTGCATTTCGGCGCTGCCCACCTGATTGCCCCAAAAGGTGCTGGTGTCGGTTTTGAGACCGTTGGTGCCGTTGATTAATTTTTGCTGACCGTTGAAAAAGTTGAAAAAGACCACCAGGGCTGCCTGGGTCAAAATCGAAAAGTATACGCCGCGAATGCGATTACGAAACACCAGGTAGCCTAGCATGCCAGCCACTAGGCTGGGAATCAGTACCAAAGCCACTAAGGTAAAGGGCAGCGAGTAAAACGGTTGCCAAAACCAGGGCAACTCGGTTACCCCATAGAGGCTAAAGAAATCGGGTAGTTGACCCTCTGCCAGCGTATTGAGTTGCAGATACATGGCAAAAGCATAGCCGCCCAGGGCAAAAAAGATGCCATGCCCCAAGCTCAGCAACCCGGTAAAGCCCCAAATTAGGTCGATGCCGAGGGCAACAATGGCCAGTGCCAGAAATCGCCCCAACAGCCCCAAGCGAAAGCCTGAGATCACGGCTGGCACAATCAGAATTAAAATCAGCGCGATCGCGACGACCATACCTGCTTCTACTAACAGGCGACGCTTTGTCAAATGGCCCCGTCTGGGGCGAGTCAAGATATCGGTTGCCATGTTTACTCCTACGCCTCAACCGTTCGTCCCTTTTGGGGAAACATGCCTGCGGGCTTGATTTGCAGGAAAGCAATAATCAGAGCAAAAACCATCACCTTGGCCATGCTGGTGGTAGCAAAAAAGGTAAAAAAGTCCACCAGCGGCTGCATGCCTGCAAACGGGGTCAATATGAGCGCCAGCGTCCCCGAACCCACTAGGTACGTGATAATGCCAATCACCATGGCTGCCACGATGCTGCCAACCAGCTTACCAACGCCGCCAACCACTACCACCATAAAAGCATCGACGATGTAGTTAGAGCCAAGGTTAGGCCCCACCGAACCGAGCAGCGTCACCGCGCAACCGGCTATTCCCGCCAGCCCAGAACCCAAGGCAAAGGTTAACGCATCTACACGCTCTGTTGGAATGCCCAAACAGGCGCTCATGCTGCGATTCTGCGTCACTGAACGAATTCGCAAGCCCCAGGCCGATCGCTGCAAGAACCAATACACACCCACCAGGCAAACAACCGTCAGCACAATAATGAACAGCCGCGCGTAGGGAAACTGTAGCGTATTGCCAAGGGCTAACCCACCGCGCAACCAGACAGGCGGCGTAACATCGACGTTACGAGCGCTAAACCAAGGACGCGTTAGCGCCGTTCCGGCATTTTGATTGATCAAGATACCCGCAATGAGGGCGATCGCTGCTGATAGCAACAGCAAAACAGCCGACATCCAATTGGCGACCTGCTGCTGACGGCGTTGAAGTAGCCAGCGTCCGCCAAAAAACAAGCCGCAAAAGAGTATTAGCCCTATCACCATAGCCCAACTGACGCTACGGACAAACTGCCGCAAGATGAGGCTGACCCCCCAAGTTGCCAGCAACGTCTCTAGCGGTCGCCCATAAAGATAGCGAATCACGCCTCGCTCTAGCGCCAAGCCAACCAAAGCAGCCACCAGAAAAGACAGCGGCAAAGCCACAAAAATGTAGAAGTTTAGCGCCGATTCGCCCATGGTTCGGAAGCCATTTTGCACCACATAGGTGGTGTAGGCACCCAGCATCATCAACTCACCATGAGCCAGGTTGATAACACCCATCAGACCAAAGACAATTGCTAGACCCAGAGCCACAATCAACAGCACTGCGCCAATACTAATCCCGTTAAACAGGCCACCAATTAAGCCTTCAAGTAACACAACTTTTAACCCAGTCAACTACTTGGCAGGAAAATGCTTCCTAACGAGCTTAGGAATAAGCTTTAACCCGAAGAACCTCTAACTTACAAGAAAGGGAACCTAGAGAAGGTCATGAAAGACACTTTCTAGATTCCCTTAGCTTCGTTTGACTAAGCTATCTAGAAAACTAAATAGCGGTTAAGCTCCTTCGGTTTGGTACTTGCCACCTTTGGCTGGATCAGACCAGTCACAGGCAAAGCCTTTAGTATCAGGAACATACTGGTTCCAGGGCACCGGATCGATGGGGCCTTCGGTAGACCAAACGATCTCAAACAGACCGTCGTCGCGCACTTCGCCAATTCGCACCGTCTTCGACAGGTGGTGATTCGGATTCATGGTCACTAAGCCTTCAGGCGCTTCAAAGGTTTGACCATAGGCTGCTTCGCGCACAGCCGGAATATCAGTGGTGCCCGCTTGTTCAACGGCTTGCTTCCAGATGTAGACCATGATGTAAGCCGCTTCCATCGGATCATTGGTGACGCGATCGTCGCCGTACTCTGACTGGAAGTCTGCTACCCACTGGGTGTTCTGAGGGTTGTCTACGGTCATGAAGTAGTTCCAGGCTGCGTAGTGGCCAATGAGGAACTCGCTACCAATCTGACGAACTTCTTCTTCTGCAATGCTGACTGACATAACGGGGTACTTGTCAGGGGTCAAGCCAGCGCCTTGAAGCTGCTTAAAGAAGGCAACGTTGCTATCTCCGTTTAAGCTGTTGAAGATGACGCCACCATCGGGCAGGGCTGCTCTGATTTTGGTGATGATGGGGGTAACTTCGGTGTTCCCTAGGGGCAGATAGTCTTCACCGACAATTTCGCCACCGAGGGCAGCTACCTGCTCTTTGATGATGGTGTTGGCTGTACGAGGGAAAACATAGTCAGAGCCAACCAGGAAGAACTGTTCGCCCTTGTTTTCCATCAGCCATTCAACCGCAGGCTCAATCTGCTGGTTGGGGGCTGCTCCGGTGTAGAAGATGTTCTGCGAACATTCTTGCCCTTCATACTGCACCGGGTACCACAACAAATGCTGCTTAGACTCAAAGACGGGCAGTACTGCTTTGCGGCTGGCTGAAGTCCAACAGCCAAAAACGGTTGCTACTTGGTCTTGATCAATCAACTTTTCTGCTTTTTCGGCAAAAGTTGGCCAATCAGAAGCGCCGTCTTCGACGATCGCTTCGATTTGTCTGCCCAGAACGCCACCCGCTTCGTTAATTTCTTTGATTGCCAGCTGTTCAGCTTCAACTACAGTGGTTTCACTGATAGCCATGGTGCCGCTGAGGGAGTGCAAAATACCCACCTTGATGGTGTCACCGCTTGCGGCCGATGACTGCTCACTATCAGGGGTTGACGCTTCAGTTCCGTCTGGGGTTGTTTCGCCCCCACCGCAGGCCTTGAGCAAAATGCTTGTGCCTAGCGTTGCGGAACCATAGAGTAAAAACTTCCGTCTGTTGAAATTCGCTGCCATATTTGACCCTTCACTCCTCTGACTTAACCAGCCTTTGAAAGCAGTTGCAACGGTTAGTGATATTAGAATTAGCGAAGCCAAATAATTGTATCTTGTGATACCAAAAAACGCTGGTATCAGGGTTTTTGTCGTATTTGCAACTACCTTAGGCCGTAGAAAATACGGAAAAACTAATTTTTGCGGTTAATTTACGGGGGCGATCGCCTACCGCATAGCAGCCGCTAGCGGTTACACAAGCTTATAAATCAGCCGTTTCAGCCGTTTCGACAAAGCCATGAAATTGAATAAACTCGACAATGGTTTTTAGACCCTGACCAAGCTTAAGATTTGTGAATACAAAGGGGCGATCGCCTCGCATCCGTTTGGCATCTCGCTCCATAACGCTCAAGTCAGCCCCAACCATAGGCGCAAGGTCGATTTTGTTGATAACCAGCAAGTCTGATTTGGTGATTCCTGGCCCACCTTTGCGCGGAATTTTTTCACCTGCGGCAACGTCAATGACATAAATCGTTAAATCTACCAGTTCGGGGCTAAAGGTAGAAGCCAGATTATCTCCCCCGCTTTCGACCAAGATCAAATCTAAGGAATTGAATCGAGCTTCGAGCGCCTCAATGGCCACCAGGTTAATTGAGGCGTCTTCTCGAATGGCGGTATGAGGACACCCCCCGGTTTCGACGCCAACAATGCGATCGCGATCTAAAGCGGCACTTTTGACCAAAAACTGAGCGTCTTCTTGGGTGTAAATATCGTTGGTAACGACGGCAATCTGATAGCGATCGCGCATCGCTTTACACAGCGCATCTACCAGAGCTGTTTTGCCAGAACCAACCGGGCCAGCAATGCCCACACGGAAAGGGGTCATGGGTGTCTTGATGAGGGGTTAAAGGTTAATGGTTAGGGGTGAAGGAGGCGTTGTCAAGAGGCAGCCTAGGGGAAGGTAGCGCCGCCAAAGCGATCGCTTTTTACGGCAGCAAGCGAGGTACGGCTTCCCTGCCTCTATTGCCTCAGTCGTTATGACCTAAACAACCGACTGTAGAGAGTTTCGTGTTGCATACTGGCGATCGCCCAACCCCAACTGCTAGTGGCTAAATTCTCATCTTCAAGCTGCGCAATGCTGTGGGCGGCGGCTTCTAAGCTAGGGCAAAGGTTGAGTAGAATTTGTTGGCCTGCCGTTTGCCCCAGGGGAACTAGTTTGACGGCTGCGGTCACCAGGTTGTTAGCCCAGCTTTGCAGGTAGCCTAAAAGGGCGGCTTCTGGTTCAATTTGCCAATAAGCGGCGGCGATGGCAAAGGCGGCAGCAAAGTTGCAGTGGGGCAGGCAAACAGCGATCGCTGGCTCAAGTTCGGGGTGCAAACTCTGTAGCAGGCGACTTAACGAACGCCCCATCTGCCAGCTTTGCGCCCGAAGTTCAGCCGTATCGCGAGCCGCCGAGAGCCACTGGTTCCAATATTGCAAAGCAGCGCGATCGCCATCGCCCATAGCAGCCTGACACCGCAGCAAGACAGCAGCTTCTAGCCGTACGCCCCCCCGGCGAAGCTCTTGCTCCAGCCAGTGAGAAACGGCGTCAGCATTCGGCAATGTGCCCTGCTGCACCAGCGTCTCTAGCCCCTCTGAATAGCTGTAAGCACCGACGGGTAACGCTGGACTGGCAAGCTGCAGCAACCTCAGCAACGCTGCCTTAGGCATCATGAGAATGACTTTGGTAAGCGCCTACTTCGGGTTCAAAGGGGGCGGTTTCGTTCATCACCTGCAAACCTAGCTGCTGTAGCATTGCGGCCAGTACCTGATCTTCAGCTAGCCGCAAATACGTGGGCGTGATTTCTAGCGGGACGTGGCGATTACCCAGATGATAAGCCGCTCGCAACAAATCTAACGGTGTAGTACCCATGACGGTCAGGATGGGTTCTGGTTTGGCGACAATCTGTACTAGCGCGTCCAGATTGCCCTCATGGAGCAGGTCACCCCCGCGCAAATGGGTGCCGCGCGGCAAATTCAGGTAGACGGCTTCACCATTGTCTGCAGTAAAGCGATGACGCGATCGCGATCGCTCTTCTGCAGTTAACGACAATCTAAAGTCAGGTAAGCGATTGACTTCATCCGATAAACGACACTTGAGAACGAGCACAATAGCCAATTGCTGTTACTTAAGGACTGGCAACGATTGTAACGCTACCGTCGGCTTTTCTGTGTTTTGAAGCGTCATTAAGTTTAATAGAAACCTGCGAAACCGGGATAACTTCTTCTGAAGAAGACATTACCCCTACCATGACAGTTGTTCTTCTGTCATAGGCTGTGCGAAGGACAATGCCTCCAGGCTGAGGGTTTTAACATGCCCTCCAAACGGAATCAGGGTCAATCCTTGTTTCTTTAGCTAGGTTTCCCGCTTATGAATTCGATTATTCCTGTTTCAGATTTTTTCCAAGCCCTTGATTTGGAAAATAAAAAACCTTCCAAACAAACCAAATCGCTGTTACTAAAAGCTGTGATTGAAGCTTTAAGCGATGGAATTTTAATTCTTTCGCTTGCAGGAAAAGTTCTTCATGCCAATCATTGTGCGGCTAAGCTGTGTCGATATTTACAACAAACAGAAGGGTGTACGCAGTCAGTTCCTAAAGCTATCTGGCACCTCTGCGAATCTTTAATTGAAAGCCGGGAATTGTTTCCTAACAAAGTTTTTGTGATTGAAGACAGTCTGCAAGCTGCCAATCACATTACCATTCGGGTTCGCGTCCAGTGGATTGAGTTTGAAGCAGCCGGACAATCTTGCCTTTTGGTCACGCTAGAAGACTGCAAAAAGCTGGCAGAACTGGCCGCGATCGCCGAAGCTCAGCGTTTTCAACTGACACCGCGTGAAGCAGAAGTTTGGCAGCTAAAGCGTTCAAATTACAACTATGAAGAAATTGCTGCCCAGCTTTACATTTCGGTGAATACGGTCAAAAAACACATCAAAAATATCTACGCTAAGCGGACGCAGACGTTAGATCAAGAGCGTTACCCAGACAGTTAGCGTCGTGGGTTAGTCGGTGGCGATTTGGGGCTTTAATCGCTAACAGCAGCTAAGCGGCTCTTTTACAGCCGACTGCGCCGCTCAAATCAAGCTAAGATCGCAGATAAGCCCATCCCCGGTTGAACGTGTTGAACGGTTGGTTAGCTTTCATTCACAATTTGGAGACAGAGCCTCACATTTAATGTTGCCTAGGGACGAATTACTCAAACAAGTTGAAAATCGCCAGACGTTAGCCCGCGTGATCGACCAAGCAGAGCAGGCTATTCGCACCTGGGAAGTGGTCGTGACTGACTTTCTTTCACCGCCAGAACTGGCTGAAGCCCAAACAATATTTCAACGCCTCACCGATGTTCATTTGTTGGCCTGGGGGGGCTATCCGCAAGCTGAGCGTCAAAGGCTAGCGATCGCCCGGACTGATTTTCCGCTAGAGACAACCCAGGTTCCCTTGGCGGTGATCAATATGGCTGGTAATTTTCTCTTCGATCCAGCCACTCACCGCGACTTTTTGGGAGCTATGCTGGGTACGGGTTTGGTACGAGACAAAGTGGGCGACATCCTCGTCTTGGGTGAACGGGGGGCACAGGCGATCGTTGTGCCGGAACTGGTAGAATTTCTGGCGACAAATCTGACTCAGGTGCGATCGGTGCCGATAAAAACTCAGCAGATTGAGTTTTCTCAACTTAAAGTCAGAGAACCCAAGAAGAAAGAGATGACAACGGTAGAAGCCTCTTTACGCTTGGATGCAGTCGCTTCGGCGGGCTTTGGCATGTCTCGTAGCAAAATGGCAGATATGATTGATGCTGGCGACGTGCGCGTGAATTGGAAGGCGATCACGCAGGCAAGCTACGCGCTGAAGTCAGGAGATTTGGTCGCGATTCGCGGCAAAGGGCGGCTACAGATTGGTGAGATTGGCGTTACTAAAAAGCAACGTTATCGGATTGATTTGACCCGCTTTGTCTAATTTTTTAAGCTTGAAAGCGCGTTTGGTTTGATGTCCCTACTTGTGGTAGAGGCTAGATGGGCAACAGCGATTTATAAGGGAACAACGTGTTACGGTTCATGACCCTTAAAATTTATGCCAGACGGCTTTTTACTCAGTCGCGTACTGTTGAAATTTAACAACGATTCAGAAGATCTGCGCGAGGAAATTTCCGCGATCGCCCGCACCCCTGACGGCAGCTTATGGGTTGGTTCTGATGAATTCACTACCATTGAGCGTCTTTCACCGTTGGGTGATTGCATCTATGGCGATCACAAATCTTTTCAACTCAGCGATTTTGTCGATCTGTTTGATCCAGACTCCGAAGTCGATATCGAAGGTTTAGACTACGCAGATGGCTATCTCTGGATCATTGGTTCCCATAGTTTGAAGCGCAACAAAACTAAAGGCAAAAAGATTAAAAAAGATATTCGTCGCCTATCAGAAGTCGAAAAAGATCCCAATCGCTATCTGCTGGCTCGCATTCCCGTCATCAATGGCGAGCCTGTTAACTCTTTTGCTCGCTCAGATGCCCCTGCCGATCAGCTTTCATCGGCCATGTTGCAGAAGACAGAAGACAGCAATGCCCTGATGAATGCACTAGCTACCGACGAACATTTGGGGCCATTTTTAGCGATGAATCTGCCTTCAAAAGATAACGGCTTAGATATTGAAGGGCTAGCCGTTTACGGCAATCAGGTTTTTTTAGGGCTACGGGGACCTGTGCTGCGCGGCTGGGCCATCATTTTAGAAGTTGAGTTAGAAGAAGCCGAGACGGGGGTTCTAACCCTGAAGGACTTGGGCAAAGGTGCGCTCTATCGCAAGCACTTTGTCGATCTCAACGGCCTGGGGGTGAGAGAGCTGTGCTTGTACAAAGGCGATTTAATTATTCTGGCAGGGCCAACGATGGATCTTGAAGGCGCTATGCAGGTGTTCCGGCTGCAGGATGTCCTCGATCACAGCCAAAACACACTTTGGGATCAAGACTCTGGAGCTTTGCGGGTAATCTTCAACCTGCCGTTTACCATCGGTTCTGACCACGCTGAAGGCTTAGCGCTCTTTTCTTGTTTGGGGCACGAAGATGGTCTGTTAGTGGTTTATGATTCTCCCGACCCGGCTCGAATTCCAACTGAAAAGTCTTTATTTGCGGATGTCTTCCGGTTGAGCGATTAGTCAATCTGATGTAGTCGCCTTTATCCGTTTGTTTCTAACTAAGAGAAACTGCTCGATGATAAATCGCCAGACATCTCATTTTTTTCAGTTTTGTCGGCGTCGGTGTTATTTTCCTCTGCAACAGGAACTTGCTTAGGCCAGGTAAAATGAAACGCTGTGCCTTGTTCTAGCTGCGACTCTAGCCAGATTTGGCCACCCTCAGCTTCAACAATTTTTTTCACAATTGACAAGCCAATACCTGTACTTTCCGTTGTGTCTAGCTTTTTGTTGAAGCTTTTGAAAATGCTGAACACTTTGTCGTGGTTTTCGGGTGCAATGCCAGGGCCATCGTCAGAAACGATAAACTCATAAAATTCTGCTTGAGAATTGACCTGAATTTGAATGTAGCCATTCGATCGCTTGTGATGCTTAATGCTGTTGCTAATCAGATTGGAAAAGACCTGTTGCAGTAGTAACGGTTGAGCAAACAAAATAGGCATATGGGCATCGACTGAAATGACAAACTCTGGTGGAGGGGCGATTGAATCAATCACTTCGGCTAGCAGTCTGCCAGAATCAACGGCTTGAGCTGGCATTTCGGCTCGTCCGGCTCGCGAGTATTGCAGCAGTCCGTCAATCATGTTTTGCATGCGAAGGATACGACTCTGAAGCAAAGCAATCTGTTTTTGCACCTCCTTGGAGGGCTGTTCGCCGAGGTCTTCTATAATCCAGTCTGATAAATTGGCGATCGCCCGTAGAGGTGCTTTCAGGTCATGAGACACCACATAGGCAAACTGATCTAGCTCTTTGTTGCGGTGTTTTAATAGCTTGGTCGTTCGCAAGAGTTTTTGATTAAGCTGCAACAGCTCACTTGCCCGAAACTGAAGGGTTTGTTCAGCCTGCTGCCGCTCTGCCGCTTCTTTTTCTAGCTGCTCGTTGGTTTGTTGCAATTCCAACGTACGCAGCTCGACTCGCCGTTCTAAATCAGCGTTGAGGGCTTGAATGGTGGCTTCCGCCCGCTTGCGATCGGCAATTTCCGCTTGTAAGGCTTTGTTGGTGGTTCTGAGCTGTTCTGGACTTGGTAGGGTGAGCGCTACCGGAATCAGCGGCATCATCACTACCGCTGTCAGCACCGAGACGCCTGCCGTCACAGCTTTGGTCAAGCCAGAAAGCCAGTAAGTTGGGTGCCAAAGTGTCCAGATGGACATCAAGTGGGTGGTGCCACAAGAAACAATAAAAAGGCTAAAAAGAATAAACAGCCAGGGAAAAGGTATATCGCGCCGCTGCCGCACAAAGTAAACCAGCATCAGCGGAATAGAATAATAAGCCAGCGCAATCAAAGCATCTGACAACACATGCAGCCAGACCAGACCGGGCTGCCAAAGATAACAATGTCCGTGGGGAATAAACGAGCTAGACGAAAGCAAGCCACCTAAACCCAAAAGCAAACTGTTCATAAATTAACCTAGTGGCATTCAAAGGCCCTGTTTACAAGTGATTAAAAATAATTGAAAAGGATAGTTTGGCTGCCAACCAGCTAGCGATAATTTTGCGCCCCTTAGGAGAAACAAAAATGACACCAGCCGCAAAAACCGACTGCCCTGACTTGGCAGGTTAAACCTGGCAAACGCGGCTAGTGAGCTTCAGACGCTACCTTTTTAACCGGAGGATGCTGCTGCAAAACTTGTTTGAGGTAGTGCCCTGTATAGGAGTTAGGGTGAGCGGCGATCGCTTCTGGTGTTCCTTCGGCAATGACTTCGCCACCGCGATCGCCCCCTTCTGGGCCTAAATCAATAATCCAGTCGGCTGAGCGAATGACGTCGAGATTATGCTCAATCATAATCACCGAATTGCCCTTATCAACCAGCCGTTGTACGACATCAAGCAGCTTATGAACGTCATAAAACGACAGACCAGTTGTGGGTTCATCAATTAGATAAAGCGTTTTGCCGGTTGAGCGGCGAGCCAACTCAGAGGCTAGCTTCATCCGTTGAGCTTCACCCCCCGAAAGGGTTGGCGCTGTTTGCCCCAAGCGCACATAGCCCAAACCAACATCAACCATTGTCTGCAGGCGGCTAATGGCCTTCGGAATATTCTGGAAAAAGTCAGCGGCTTCCTCCGCTGTCATATCTAGCACTTGGGCAATCGTCTTGTCTTTATACTTAACCTGCAAAGTTTCACGGTTGTAGCGGGCACCTTTACAGACCTCGCACTGCACATAGACATCGGGTAAAAAGTTCATCTCAATAACGTTGACCCCCTGCCCACCACAGGCTTCGCAACGCCCCCCTTTAACGTTAAAAGAAAACTGCCCAGGCTTATAGCCCCGCGCCTTGGCTTCAATCGTTTCGGCAAACAGCTCACGAATAACGTCAAATACCCCGGTATAGGTTGCTGGGTTAGATCGCGGCGTTCGGCCAATAGGAGACTGGTCAATCACAATGGCTTTATCCAGCGCTTTTAGCCCTTTGATATCCTCCATTTCTTTTGGCTGGGGCACTTTGCGGCCAAAGTGATGTTGCAGAGCCGGGTGTAGCAGCTCGTTGACCAACGTAGACTTGCCAGAGCCAGAAACGCCTGTAACGCAAACCAGCATTCCTAAGGGGATGTCAACGCTCAGGTTTTTGAGATTGTTGCGGTAAGCCTGTTGGATTTGGAGCTTGCGGCCATTGCCGGGGCGGCGTTCAGCCGGAGTGTCAATTTTGAGGCGACCCGAAAGATAGGCTCCCGTGAGTGAATCTGTTGCCGCCAACAGGGCTGACAAATCGCCTTGCGCCACGATACTACCGCCATGAATGCCAGCACCGGGGCCAATATCGACTAGGTGATCTGCTGCTCGAATGGTGTCTTCATCGTGTTCGACCACAATTAAGGTATTGCCCAGGTTACGCAATTTGTGCAGGGTTTGCAGCAGGCGATCGTTGTCTCGCTGATGTAGACCAATGCTGGGTTCGTCGAGGACGTAGAGTACCCCTGTCAGCCCTGAGCCAATTTGAGTGGCTAGGCGAATACGCTGGGCTTCACCACCCGATAGGGTCATAGCCGTGCGATCGAGTGTCAGGTAATCTAAGCCCACATCTAGTAAAAATTGCAGTCTGGCACAAATTTCTTTGAGAACTAAGTCGCCAATTTGCATTTGGCGGTGAGACAGCAGCGGCGGCGCTCCCTGGTCGCCCACTAGGGCTTTAATCCGGCTGAGGCAGTCGCGAATCGAAACGCTGGTCAGGTCGTGAATGTTATAGAGGCCAATGCGGACGCCCAGGGATTCGGGTTTTAGGCGGGTACCCTGACAAACTTCGCAGGTTTGGTTGACTAAGTATTTTTCTAACTTTTGTTTGTACACCTCGGAATTGGTTTCGCGATACTGCCGCTCTAGCATCGGCAAAACACCTTCGTAACGACGGTGGTAGCCGCGCTGTTCTCGGTAGCGGGAGTCGGTTTCGATATAAATTTTTTCGTCAGAGCCATGCAAAATAATCTGCTGCTGGTCTGGGGTAAGCTGTTCCCAAGCTGTTTGTAATTCAAAGCCAAATGCCTGCCCGACGCTGTAAAGCAAGGAAAAGTAATAGGTGTTGTCTTTTTCAGACCAAGGTGCGATCGCAGCATAGACAGGCAACGTCGGATCGGGGATCACCAGTTCGGCAGAAAACGTGCGCAGGCTACCCAGTCCATGACAATGGGGGCAAGCTCCATAGGGAGAGTTGAAAGAAAACAGACGTGGCGAGAGTTCTTCCATCACAGCCCCATGTTCGGGGCAGGCAAAGTTCTCAGAAAAAACCAGTTCACTGGGAGTGCGATATTCGGCGGTCACTTCAGCGGCGATCGCGCTCGACGCTTGATCGGCAGGTAGCCGATCAGAGAGAGACATCACCTTTTCCGCCGACTGCGCCGCATTTTCGACCAGTTCTATAATGGCAATTCCTTCTGACCGACGCAGACAGGTCGCTAGCGAATCGGCTAGACGCTCTTGCAGGCCGTCTTTTTTAACCAGGCGATCGACAACTACCTCAATATTGTGCTTGTAGTTTTTGTCTAGTTCAATGTTGTCGCTCAAATCGCGAACATCACCATCTACCCGCACCCGGACAAATCCTTCCGCAGCTAGGGCTGACAGCAGCTTTTTATGAGTCCCTTTTTTGCCCCGAACAACCGGAGCCAAAATTTGAAAACGGGTGCGATCGGGCAGCGCCATCACCTGATCGATCATTTGGTCAATGGTTTGAGGCGCAATAGAGCGATCGCAGATGGGGCAGTGCGGCTCCCCCGCGCGGCCAAACAGCAGTCGCAGATAGTCGTAAATTTCTGTGACGGTTCCTACGGTAGAGCGAGGGTTATGGGAAGTTGACTTCTGGTCGATCGAAATGGCAGGACTTAACCCTTCGATCGCATCGACATCGGGTTTATCAACCTGTCCTAAAAATTGGCGGGCGTAGGCACTGAGCGATTCTACATAGCGGCGCTGTCCCTCAGCAAAAATTGTGTCAAAAGCCAGCGACGATTTGCCCGATCCAGATACACCCGTAAAGACAATCAGGCGATTGCGGGGTAGCTCTAAATTGATATTTTTTAGGTTGTGCTGCCGCGCCCCTCGAATGCGAATAATATCTTCCTGAGCCAAAACAGCAGGCGAGTGCCCATTCCGTCCATTTTGAGTTTGAGCGGCTTGAACTGTAGAAATGGGATCGCTTTGAGACATAAAGAAAGGGCTGGCTAAACGGCGCACACCTCCTCATGATAGTAAAGCGTTTCAGCCTCTGGGGTAGCACCGAACCAAATCTGGCCAAACTGTTCTCTATGCTGACTGGGGAGCAACATCACTGGCGGCGATCGCTTTTCTAGCTCTCAGCTTTGGGGAGTGGGTATCGTCTCCGTTCGCCATTTTTTTCAGGAGGCGTTGTCGGGCTTGCAACGTTGCTTGCAAGTCTGGTTTGATTTGAATGGCTCGATTATAAGCGGCGATCGCTCGTTGGCTGTCTTTGAGCTGCTCTAAAACTTTGCCTTGTTGGTGCCAAGCCCAGTAATTGTGAGGCTGGAGTTTAACCACACGACCATACGCCAAAGCCGCTTTTTGATATTTACCAACTTTTTCTAAAACGTGCGCCAGCTTAAACCAGGCAACGTGATCTTCAGGCTGTAGCTTTACCACGCGGCTATAAGAAAGGGCTGCCTCCCAATCCTGACCCAAGTTTTCTAAGGCCATACCCTGCATTAGCCACGCCAAAGCATCTTCAGGATTTTCTTGAATGGCTCGTTCGCAGGCGGCGATCGCCTCTTCGTAGTGCTGTAGTTGATAGAGATGGTCAACCCGCTTGAGCTGCAGCAAAATGGCTTTGCGGCGCTCTTTGGCTGACTGAAAATCGGGCTTGAGCTGAATAGCGCGGTTATAAGCTTGAATAGCCTCTTCTAGATCTTGTAGCTTTTCTAAAATCTGACCGCGATCGTGCCATACCCAATAATTTTCAGGCTGAATTCGAGCTACTTCTTCATAAGCCGCTAGTGCCCCCTCATAGCGTTCTAGGGCTTCTAGGGCTTTCCCTCGCTTCAACCAGGCTAAATAATCATCGGGTCGCAGTTGTAGCACCCGGTCGTAAGCCACAATGGCCTCTTCAAAGTGCTGCAAATTCTCTAGTGCTAGCCCTTGCTTAAACCACACTTCATAGTTTTTGCTTTCAGATTGCAGCACTTTTTCGTAGCAGGCTAGAGCTTCGTGATAGCGATTTTGGCTAAAAAGCTCATCGCCTCGTTCTAACCAGGCTATATTTTCGCCCAGGGCAGGTAGGGTAGCGACTGGCTCTAAAGCCAACGTCTCGTTGGTTAACTCACTGAGGGCGGTCAATGCCTCTATTGCAGTGGGATAGCGCTGGCGGTAGTCATAGCGCACCATTTTGTCCAAAACTTCGGCCATTTCTGGGCTGATGGCAACTTGTTCGCGCCAGAGAACTTCGCTATTTTTGGGATCTTTACGCAGACGCTTTGGCTCAATCCCGGTCAAGGCTTGAATGGCCAACATGCCAACCGCATAAATATCACTGCTCAAACAGGGTTGTCCGGCTAGCTGCTCATTGGGCATGTAGCCCATTGAACCAATAGCAATGGTGATGCTGAGCTGGCCGTCTTCCTCAATGGGTTGGTTGCTGACCTGTTTGACTGAACCAAAGTCAATCAGAATGATTTTCTGGTCAGAGTGTCGCCGAATAAGATTAGAAGGCTTAATGTCACGATGAATAACCTGATTTTCATGTACATAAGCCAGCGTTTTCAAAATATCTTGCAACAGCTCAATCACCTGAGATTCGCTCAGCAGATTATCCGGTGTTAGCTCATCGCTCAGCAGCACCCCTTCTATATATTCTTGAACCAGATAAAATTGCTTATTTTCTTCAAAGTGGGCCAGTAAGCGAGGAATCTGATTATGACAACCCAACTGATAAAGTGCTGAAGCTTCGGTATCAAACAACCGCTGAGCCGCCTCAAAGGAAAGGCTATCTGTCACCCGGGGTTTGAGCTGTTTGACAACACATCTAGGCTGACCAGGTAGGTGCCAATCTTCTGCTAAATAGGTTTGCCCAAAACCTCCACCGCCTAAATGCGAAATGATCTGGTAACGCCCACCAAGTTTTTGGCTCAACATAGGGTGATGAGTGATAGATGCTGACTTGAGACTTCATTGAAAGCAACAAGCCATCTGCAAAGAAAGCCGTGTAGCTAAGTTCCAAATGGAAATAGCTAAATCGCGAATGTTTTACCTGAGTCCGACCTTCATCCATCCTTATAGCAGCTAACTGACTGCTTTTGGATGAGTAAAATTGTTGAGTTCGTAAGTTTATTCTGACGCGAACAGCAGGGTCGCCCCGCCAAAACTCAGTAGACTTCACGGTATGTTTAAGGCGATGTCAAATTATATTTACACCTGCTTTAATCCCGCCTGAGGGGTGTTACCCCCTTTGATGGTTTTGATTACCTAGTCGAGCTAATGAGATTAATTTATCGTTTCCATTGGGTAATGGCGGGTTGAGTTTGAGCCAAAATCTGCCCCTGAGCGATGACTGTGCGCACGACCGGACGCCGACAAATAGCCTCGTAGCGATCGCTAGCGTCGAGAATAATTATATTAGCGGGTTTGTTGACAGCTAAACCATAGGCTTCATTGAGCGATAAAGTATTGGCTCCCTGCTGAGTCACCATGTCATAACAGGCATTGATTTCGTCGGTACCCGTCATCTGGCAGACATGGACAGCCATCCAAGCTACGTCTAGCATGTTGCCAGTGCCCAAACTGTACCAGGGGTCTTGAATACAGTCGTGCCCTAAGCTGACGTTTTGTCCGGCTTGCCACAGTTCTTTGACCCGAGTGACCCCACGCCGTTTAGGATAGGTGTCGGTACGGCCTTGCAGGGTAATGTTAATCAGCGGATTGGCAATAAAGTTGATAGCTGTTCGCTGAAGAAAGCCCATAAGTTTGAGGGCGTAGGCGTTGTTATACGTGGCAAAAGCGGTGGTGTGACTAGCGGTGACCTGCCGCCCCATCCCAGTTTGAATCGCCTGGGCGACGACGACTTCTAAAAACCGTGATTGGTCGTCGTCGATTTCGTCGCAGTGAATATCGATTAGGCGATTGTATTTCTCTGCTAGTTCAAAAATGCGATGAACTGAGCGCACGCCATCTTCTCGCGTCAGTTCGTAATGAGGAATGCCCCCAACGGCATCTGCCCCCAATTTGAGAGCTTCTTCCAGCAGGGCTTCGTTGCCGGGACTGGTATAAATGCCATCTTGGGGAAAGGCCACAACTTGTAGGGTGATCCAGTCTTTGACGGCTTCGCGCACTTCCAGCAGGCTTTGTAAGGCGATCAATTTTTTTTCGCTTACGTCGGCGTGGGTACGGACGAAAAGAACCCCTTGCTCGGCCTGTTGTTTCAGCGCAGCGATCGCTCGGGCTTTGACATCTTCGCGGCTCAAATTTTGCTTGCGATCGCGCCAAATCTCAATGCCTTCAAATAAGGTGCCGCTACGATTCCAGCGGGGTTGCCCAGCCGTTAGCACCGAGTCAAGATGGATGTGAGATTCGACAAAGGGTGGGCTGACGAGTTGCCCCGCGACGTCAATTTCGGTAGGTGCCTGTGCCGGAAACTGAGGCGCGATCGCGATGATTTTGTCCTGGGCGATCGCAATATCAACCCAGTCATCTGCCGCTGCCCCTATCAATCGACATCGGCGTAAAACGATGGCAGGAGAAACCATAAGATCTAAACCCTTGATCAATCCATAACAACGCTATAGCTAAAGGCAAAAGCAGAAGGAAAGCTTTGCTACCAAAGGCTTTCAGAAATTGAAGTGTTTCAACGCCTGTGCCTACAGCTATCAACCCGCCTAAAACACTTGCTAGGTTAGCATCTGCTGACATAGGTATTGAGCAAAATCAATGCCATAGCGCCTGTGTCTTAGGAAGAGGTTATCTAAGCGCAAGCTTAGTCGGTTTATCCTTAACCCAGATTGCTCAAAACGGGCTGAATCATAAGTCGTCTGCCTAGGTTGGTTCTACCAAGCCCTGCTTTTCCCACCAGCGGTTGAGCGGGTAATAAATTGCGGGTGCCCAGAGGCTGCTTAAAATGGCTGAGCTGAGGGCTACGCGCTGGTGATATACCCAAACCTGAGAAAGAGGAGGATAAAGCGAATCGGCCTGCACTAAATTATGCAAGCTGATTTGAATAGCCGTTACTGTCTCAGCCACTACCGCCATGCCAAACACAATTAGGGCAACCGATACAATGTCTTCTTGGATGTAGCGTTGCTTCTGTAACCGCGCCGTCAAAACGCCCACCAGCATGAGTGCAAAGGCATGCGTCGGGTGGGGAGCGGTCATTCCATCTTGAAGCAGACCCAAACTCAGTCCAGCGATCGCGCCTTCAAAAGCTGTGCGCTTAACGCTCCAGGCAACGACCCACATCAATACCCAGTTAGGCCCTACCCCCAAAATTTCCATACCCGGAACTCGAGTTGGCAGCAATAGCAAACACAGCAAAACCGAACCTACGGTGACCGCACTGTTCAAAAGTCGCCGAGTCCGGAGACTGCGAGGGCTGAGAGAGCCTGAGGTAGTCATGCAAATCAAAATGAAGAGTTTTCTAAGTTTTCGGTGAGGTTGGCACCCGGTTCGTCAGTATCTAGCTTTGGCTCAAAAGGATGTACCATCACCCACTCCAGCGCACTGATAGGAGAAGACAGTTGAATAACCGCTTCTGGAGCCGGACTTTTTGTTAAATCTAAAGATTCAATCCGGCCAATGGGAACATCTTTGGGATACAGACGGCTATAGGAAGAGGTCGTCACCACATCTCCCGGTTTGACATCCGGCAGCTTATCAAAAAACTCCATCACAACCCGGTTGCTCGATTGTCCCCGCATGTAGCCCATAGCCCGACTACGACTCACCTTCACCCCCACCCGACTAGTCGGATCGCTAATCAACAAGGCCCGACTGGTATTGGGCGTGACGGAGACAATTCTGCCGACGAGTCCTCCCGGCCCAGTGACCACATACCCTACCCGGATCCCAGCCTGACTCCCTCTCGCAAGGGTCACTTGCTGCCACCAGTGGTCGGCACTACGACCAATAACAGCCGCCACTACGCCAGCTTCTAGGGTTGCATCCTGCGAATCAACTAGATCCTTGAGCGTTCGATTTTGATTTTCTAACTCAATAATGCGCTCTTGCAACTCCAGGATGTAAGCATTTTCAATCTGCTCTGGTTTTGTCAAGCCAGGTTGAAGCGGGCGTGTCATCCACTGATAGATTTCGTAAACGGCGGCACCTTGAGTCTGCCGGATAAACCAGGCAGAACCCACTGCCAGCACAATAAATCCGGTTCGTAGTGCATATCGATCCCACCAGCGACGCAGTACAAACATAGAAGCTTTGCTTACCTACCGTTACAGACTGCGAGAACGGCCACTGAAGACGCGCTCAAGCTGGTTGAAGTTCTCCAAAACTCGACCTGTGCCCAAGACGACGCAGCTGAGTGGATCGGCAGCCACATGCACAACAATGCCCGTCTCGTGGCTAATCAACGTATCTAGGCCGTGTAGCAGCGCGCCACCGCCCGCTAACATAATGCCGCGATCAATAATGTCAGCAGCTAGTTCAGGCGGCGTCCGTTCTAGCGTGCGTTTGACCGCCTCGATAATAACGGACAATGGCTCAGACATACTCTCGCGAATTTCGGGTGCTTTGATAGTGACCGTCCGGGGCAAACCAGAAAGCAGATGTAAGCCGCGAACGTCCATCATCAGCTCACCATCATCTGGAGTGGGATAAGCTGAGCCAATTTTGATTTTGATTTCTTCAGCAGTACGTTCACCAATCACGAGGTTGTGAACCTTTTTCATGTACTGCGAGATCGACTCACTAAGTTCATCTCCAGCAATACGGACGGATTCACTCAGAACTGTGCCTTGCAGACTCAGGACGGCAACTTCGGTGGTGCCCCCGCCAATGTCGATAATCATGTTGCCAGTGGGATCTGCAACAGGTAGCCCAGCCCCGATGGCAGCGGCGACGGGTTCGTCAATTAGATAAACTGTACGAGCACCCGCTTGCTCAGCAGCATCCATCACTGCTCGGCGCTCGACGCCAGTCACCCCACTGGGAATACCAATGACAATTCTGGGAGAAACCAGGGTTCGCCCTTCATGCACTTGGCGAATGAAGTGCTTGAGCATTAGCTCAGCGGTGTCAAAATCAGCAATGACGCCGTCTCGTAGAGGTCGAAGGGCTACGACATTGCCAGGGGTACGCCCTAGCATTTTCTTAGCTTCTTCACCGACGGCAAGCGGTTTTTTGTCATTCTGATCTATGGCGACGACCGAGGGTTCTTGCAGAACAACCCCCTTGCCAGACACATAAACGAGGGTATTGGCAGTTCCTAGGTCAATACCCATATCACGGGAAAAGGAGAAGCGATCAAAAAGACCCACTAGCCTACAATGCCCCCAAAACGAGCGATTTCAATAAAAAACTTCCAGCATGGTGCTTGAGAAGTTGGTCGAAGTGGATTCTATTACGTTTCGTATCGCGGCGTCTAGTCAAGGAAACTCTCTGGTCAAAAGAAACTAACCCCATCTGTGGCTGTAATTGAACAGATTGAATCCATTCACGGATAATCAAAATGATTTGCTGAGTGGCATGCATGTTAGCAAATTTTGGCTTGAGAGCCGTTATTTTAGAAGCTCGACCGCTAAGGAAAAGCCCTAAAGTTATGATCTAAACTGGGAATTGCAGAGCTGCAATTGTTTAATCAATTCATTGCTGAAAGGCGTTATCAGGGATAATTTTTGTCTTTTGAGCGTTTGTCAGTAGCTTTATTAGACTACGCACGGATAATCTTGAGTATATGACTTTGAATACCGTAACTTTGGTTGGCCGCGTGGGAGGCGATCCCGATGTGCGCTACTTTGAGTCGGGTAGTGTGAAGTGCAGTCTGACGTTGGCTGTCAACCGTCCGACTAGTCGCACTGATCAACCGGATTGGTTCAATCTAGAGCTTTGGGGTCGTACCGCTGAAATTGCGGCCAACTATGTTCGCAAGGGCAGTTTGGTCGGAATTACGGGGGCACTCAAGTTCGATCGCTGGCAAGATCGCTCTACAGGGGTTGCCCGGTCACGCCCTGTTATTAAGGTCGATCGGCTAGATTTACTTGGCTCTCGCCGAGATAATGAAGCGCCGATGGCCAGTAATTATGAGAATGATGAGTTTTGAGTGCCTTGTCCGCAAAGTGTAATCATGAAAAACCGATCGCTAATAGCGAATTTGTAGCGTTACGGTGGCTCTAACCGTTTGTTCGCCGCCGACGATTGGGGTTTGATCTGAGTTGCTGGCTTCTAGCCGTGCTTGAGCGGCGTAGGGTAGCGGTGCGGGTTGGCTGGCTTGGTTAACCTGAATGCCTACAATTTCTTCAGCCGTAAAATCTAGCGTTTCTAAGACGGCGTTGGCCTGGGTTTGCGCATCTTGGGTTGCTTCTCTTAAAGCTATTTGCTGAGCGGCAGAGAGTGCCGCATCTTCGGCAATAAACTGGAGGCTGTCGATACGGGTAGCGCCAACATCGACGAGTTCGTCTAGTAGTTGCCCTGCCTGCTCCGTTGAGAGGCGAAAGCTCACAAGATTGACAGCGCTATAGCCTGTAATGCGCTGCTGTTCGCGGCTGTAGTCGTAGACAGGGTTGAGCTGAATGCCCGTTGTCTCTAGCTTGTCTACATTGCGCGATCGCAGTAGATTGACCACAGCCGAGGAGCGGCGAGCTGCTTCTGCTTGAGCTGCAGCGGCAGTCTCAGCCTGCACTTCTACCCCCATTGTGACTTGGGTTAGCGTGGTCTGAACATCTTCGCTCCCTTCACCTGTAACCGTCAAAATCCGCATTGCTTGCTCCTGAGCCAACAAGGGATGGGGATACGCACAGCTCATAATACCCAGGCTAACCAGCGCCAGCCAAAAGGTAGGACGGGGTCTGAGAGACTTAGGCCAGACCAAACGAGTAGACTGTTTTAGCATTGAATAATCTCCAACCAGTGCTTTTAAGTAGTAAAGACATGAATAGAAATCTGTCTTTTACCGTTGTCTCATAGCCTGTTTAGGTTTCTGGTTGGGTTACAAATTTGGTAACTGCTTTTACTGAAATCGGTTTGACCGCAGAAATGGGAGGAATTAAGCGCTACGAGGCTTTTCTTCGACGATGCTGAATTCCTGACCTGACCAAGTGGGATGAGGGAAAATGCGAATTTTACCGTGGTTAGGTAGCTCGGTGCTAGGCAAGCTGTTAGCCCCGCTCATGAGAATGTATTGCTTAAGAATGTCTCGCGCCTCTTCTATGGAGCGCAAAACATAGTTAGCCATAAAGAGGTAGGGTTGAGTCCGGTATTCGTTGCGGGGTGCAGGTTCCCAAAAGGCCAGCTTGAAACTGCCCTTAGACTCAGTAATGCGGTAGTGAATGGTGTAGTCAGTATCTAGTACAAACATAGGGTTGAATGGTAAACGGGGAACGGACTTTGACTGTTGCACCCTCTCCCCAAGCTCAGCTAAGACTTTAGAACCGCTGACTTCCGTCTTTTTCTTCAGTGTGCCCAGGTAGAACTGTCTCCTAGAGCCACTTCATGGTTCGTAACCCTCACTCATTTAATTCTATCTAGGGATTCTGCTTAGACGGGTCGGATTCCGGAATTCCCAAACAACCTTTATACAATTTTTACGAAAGTTACTGATGAAAACCAATGCCGTTCGTGTTCTAGATACGTGCCAAATTGCCTATCGGCTTTTAGCGTATGCAGTTGATCCCAATAACCTGGAAGCAGAAAACATTGCTGCCAAGTTAGGTTTACCGCCTGCACAAGTGTTTAAAACGCTAGTAGCCACAGGCGATCGCACAGGCGTTTGTTTAGCCGTTATCCCCGCTGATACGCAGCTTGACCTAAAAGCTTTGGCGCGGCTTTCAGGCGATCGCAAGATTGATACGGTACCCCTCAAGCAGGTGCAACCCCTTACCGGGTATATTCGCGGGGGGGTAACCGCGCTGGCTTGTAAAAAACAATACCCTGTTTTTGTCGATGAGCGCATCCACCAATTTGATCAAATTGCTGTTTCTGCCGGAAAGCGAGGACTCATGATTCAGCTAGCGCCCTCTGACTACCTAGAGACAGTAAAAGCGAACGTGGGCGCGATCGCTCGTGAAAAAACTGCGGCTCTGTAGCTAACCCTGGCTGCTCAGCACTGTAGCTATGCTGCTACCCCTCTGCCAAGTGAAAGCCAAATTAGCCTTTTATTCCTTTATTTTTCATTCTTTAGATAAGACAAATTCTACCCGTTGAGGGAGTTGAAAATCTACAGATTTCGTAACAATTAGAACAGTAGAAAATAGTAACCCAAAAGTGCAATTCTTTAACCCAAATTCGCCATCAAAATCTTCACTAACGCAGTGTTTGCTGACAGGCTCAGCAGGGTTAGCAATTTTGTTCACCGCTCCGGTTGCCAGCGCTCAACCAGCCACAGAAACGCTGATTGCCCAAACCAATACCATCGAAACTACCAGCGCCCAAAGCGAGACGCTTTATCTCAATGAAGACCGCAGTTATGCTTACGATTTAGAAGTGGAGCGGGCGGTTACGATTGATGGGCTGTATCTACCAGTCGGTAGCCTTATTCAAGGAAGCTATCAGCCCGCAGGTGATGACGGCTTACGCTACATAGCGACTGCCGCCATTGTCGAAGGCCAAACCTATCGTCTCAATGCCACATCAGATGTGATCGACGATCAAAAAGACCCACGGGATACCTCAGGGGGGGCGATCGCAGAAGACGCGGCAATTGGAGCCGCAGGAGGCGCTGTTTTAGGCGAAATCTTAGGCGGTATTGATTTAGGTGAAGTTTTGGGCGGCGCAGCGGCGGGTGTAGCCGTAGGCAATTTAACGGCTGATCAGGTGGTAGTGGTTGAGCCGGATGAGCCAATTGTGCTCTATGCCAACTAATCTAGCAGCCATACAGCCAGAAGCACGGCTTTCAGCCATAAAAGTGTCTCAAAGCTGGTGGTTACCGCCATAGTTAGCGGTAGCCGCCAAAAGGCAGGAAACAGAACAGAAACAGAATAAAAAACGTTTTGTGAAGACTGGCAGCCCTGGAAGGGGCTCAACCGCGTGGCTACAGCTTACAGGTTTGACGTAGCGCGCCTAACGCCGCACAAAGATGAGTGGCTAGGTTACCGAGTTGGCAACGAGAAGCGCTGCTGTACCCAACATAAGGTCGCCGCCAACAGCAAGGCTGGGGTCAGCCAGTTACCCCAACGAACATACAAAGTCTGGGAGCGACGACGGTAGACTGAAGCGGCGTGAAGCATGTAGCGGTTGGGTTCTGATAGCCAGAGCGTGTGTCCGTGGGCATCCACAATGCCCGATAAGCCTGTATTGGTAACCCGGATGGCCCAGCGGTCAGTCTCAATGGCTCTCATGACATCTTGAGCATGGTCTTGAGCCATCATGTAGGGAGGGTAAGGGTCGTTGTTTGAAACCATTACTAGCAACTGCCCCCCGCCAGCCACCTGATGGCGAAAGATTTCTCCATAAGCTGATTCGTAGCAAATGCCCACAGCAACGGGGCCAAATGAGGTATTGAAGCGCTGCTGGTTGTCTCCGGGTTTCAGACTGCCTTCTAAGGAAGATAGTCGCTGGATCAAGCGACCTAAAATTGACTCAAAGGGAATATATTCTCCTAAGGGCACAAGCTTGACTTTGTTGTAGCGGCCTACGGTTTTGCCACTGCCATCGATCGCCAATAAGCTTTGAGTGAGTTGAACTGGGTTGCTGTTTTCTGCGATCGCAAAGGTGCCTAGCCAGAGCGGAACCTGGCGCTGCAACACGGCCTGGTACAGAGGATTTTGGCTAGGTACAGGCTGACGCCAGATCAGTGGCAAAGCCCCTTCTGGGGTAATCACCAGATCGACCCCTTGATTCACTAAGTTGAGATAGCCCTGGGTATACCCGGCGATCGCCTGTCTTTCTCCGGCTGGGGTAAGTTTAATCCGAGTGGGAACATTGCCTTGAATTAGCCCCGCCCGAATAAGCTGCTGGGGATTGTCAGCCGGGGCACTCCACTTTAAACCATAGCCAACTAGATAGCTTGTTAGCATCAGGCCAGTCGCTGCTAAAATCAGCAGTCGTGGTTGGGATGATGAAGCCTGCCTGCGGCTGACCCAAGCTTCGGCTAAACAGCCATTAAAGGCCACAATTACTGCGGTTACGGTAAACTGCCCCGACAACTGCCCTAAATGCAGCAACGCTAAGTTACCAGGGCTTTGGGTATAAGACAGCGAAGTCCAGTACAGGGGGCCCCAACTCCACACGGTTTCTAGGCTGCACCAGAGAGCCGTGGCGGCCAGAATGCGAAACCAGGCAGCCATTGGCAAAGACTTAGAACCGAAATATAGCCACCGCAACCCCCCAAACCAGATCATCACCAGCGCTGCCCCCCAAAGGGTAATGAACCCCCAAGCAAAGAGGGCGATCGCTAAACTGCCTATCCAGGGGATTCCCATCCAGGTGAGGGGGTGCAAATAAGTAATCCAGGACAAGGCCAAACCGTGATATCCCAGCCCCCAAAGCAGCGGATAGCGCCACAGCAGAAAGCGCGACTGGGTTTGGCTAGTCGCCGCATGGCTGGCGGAGCTGAGCAAAACAACCCAGAGAGGAACTAAAGCTAAAAAAGCTAGCGGCCATGCATTGAGAGGAGCAGGCGCTAACCCCATGAGCAAACCACTTAAAAAGATCAACAGCGATCGCTGAGAAAGCAGGTGAGCGATCGTCGATAGATAAGAACCCAATTGTATTTGAGTTTTAGCCACGCCAAATGCACTATTCGCTGAGCTTAACTCTTTTCAAGATAGGCCGAAATCAAGAACTTATAGCTAAAAGCAAAAAGCTGAAGGCAGAAGGAAAGCTTTTCTGTCAGCGGCTTGCGGCTATTTAAGTAGCTCAGCGCTGGCAACAGCTATCATCTTCGCGACCAGAATAATCCAAGTGTCAAATTGTTACGAACGTCTAGAGTCAACTCGATCCATCCACCACCGCAGATTTTTGTGAAGATACCACTCAGCCAAGATTTAGAAAAGCTCAAGCTGGGCGGAGAAGGGAAGTCATAGCCCTCTGCTTGGGTTAGGGTAATCGATAAGTCTACGGCGGCTCTGGCAGTCAGCAATGTTTACCATAGCCGAAAGTTGTTTGAAGATGGCAGTCAAAACGCCAACGACGAGGAGGTTACACGGCGGGCTGACCCTGCTGGGATTTATCGCTATCTTGTGGCTCGTCGGCCAACAGACTCGAGCAATGGGTTGGCGCAAACCGATAGTTGGGTGCGGTTCTTGACTGAAGCTATTTTACTGTCGGTAACAGGTGGTTT